>VGJF01000273.1 GCA_016867585.1 Candidatus Aminicenantota bacterium
GCGCTTGTTATAAAACCGCACCACGTTTTTGGCTCGCCGGTTCAGGTTGGTCACGATGAAGCCGACACGCGGGAACACCTCGTCATGATGCCATTCGACCTTGGCCACCACTCGCCGGGGCCGTCCCCAACTCTTGGCCTGATGCATGAAGCTGTGATAGAAAACCTTGGGCTTGTGAGACGGCCGGCCAACGGGCCGGGTCGTCAGGTGCTCGATCTCCCGTTGTAGCACGTCGTTGATTGGCAGGCGGACGGCGTAAAGAAATCTCTCAGCTTCCAGGTATTCATAAATCTCGTGCTGCGCGAATGCCGCATCACCCCGGAAGTAGCGATCCAGCGAACACTGCTGATAACGGGCAACCACCGGCTCCAGCACCGCCCGCCAGTTGTCGGCGCTATGCACGTTGCCCTCGCGCAGCATCGCCCGCTCCAGATCGCCAAACTGATTGAAACAAAACAGCGGATGATAGCAGGTGCACTCGAAATGACCGTTCCAGGCCGACCCTTCCTGCCGGCCGTGGGTCTGACTTTCCGAACTGTCCATGTCCAGGATCAGTTTCTTTGTCTTTGAACGACGATTGGCTTCCGATATCCACCTTCCGCCAAATCGGCCAACGCCTGGACGTTTTCATCGCTGGTCAGAATCTCCGTCTCGAAACGGCTCATCTGGCTGGTCGAGGCCGCCAGGTGTTCCTTGGCGCGACCGCCTACGATCTGACGTAGTGCCCGGTCGACTCGCAGCCGCTCGGCGCCATTGGTATCCTCGTATCCGGCCAACCGTCCATATACCGCCTGCCGAAGCAATGCCGTCATCGTGTGCTGGGTATTCTGGCCCGTGCGCGGATCCTGAAGAATGTCCTCGGCCAAAACCGTCAATCCCAGCACTTCATCCATCTCTCTCAAAAGCAGCAGACCGCCATCACTGGTTACCCTAGCATCGTGGAATTCCAGCTTCACGCTGGGGTCAAACTGAACCCGTAAAACCTCTTTTTTGCTCTCACCCATCAGGTCTCTCCGTTTTTCTGCTTCAATATCGTTATTAGCCTTTATTCATCAGCCTTTCCAATTAAAATCTACCCATGTCTCACGTAGATGATCGGGGCATTTTTCTTCGGTTGGACATAAACACGGATTCCAGAGGACGCGGCCGCCGGAGGAGGGCGGCGGGTCATTTTCATGACGATTTCGGTATTCCCCAGTCCTCTACCGCTCCCGTCTTGATGTGATGCGCCGCGGCCACGGCACTTATCGCGAGATCGACGCCGCCCGGGACCACGCGGCCGTGATCGACCACCAGGGGATCGACTGGTTCAAGGAACTGAACTATTGCGACAGCAAGGCCGTCCACAACCTCAAGTATTTCACCTGGGTGGAACAGCAGGGAAAGACGAGCGAGGAGCTGACGGCCGCATGGCAGCCGGAATACTGGACGGAGATGTTCGAAGGCGAAATCGAGTCCTTTGAACGTCTGATCGCCGAGTTCAACAGTGAGGTCGGCCTTTGAACGTCAGATCATGGTCCGGACCGATAGGCGATTCGCCTTTGCCCGCCGGCATCTTCTTGACTTCGATCGGCGACCGGAATACCCTTTTTTCATAAAACGAGGTCTCGACACCGAGCTGCTCTCGAGCGACGAGCCCTTGGCCTATTTCGTAACCCTGACCCAGATGCTCGGGGCGTCTGGGGATGACGCCGAGGTCCGGGCCGCGCGCGAGGCCGTCATCGTTGCTCCGCGTATTTGAAGAAGATCCGCTCGACCACCTCTTTAACGATCGGACGGAAAAAGCCGTAGGCGAGCTTAAAACGCGCCTCATATTCGGCGACGAACCGCTCGAAATGATGACACATCACCCGGTAGAGGACGGTCCGCTTCGGATGCCGAGGTCGATACAATCCCGCCATGGCGGGAGAGAAGCCTCAAGAAACGGGCCAACATAGGGAAACGAACTGCCTTCCCCTGGAGCCAGGCCCTGCAGGCGGCCCGGAAGGGGGGAATCAGGCCCGAAATAGTCAACCGCCGTTGACTCCCGGCTAAGGCCGGCGGCAACGTCGTGTTTCTCTCGAAGATCATGGGGCATTCGACGATCAGCCTCACCTATAGCCGGTACTGTCATCCGAGCAACGACGCGATGATCGCAGCGGTTGAGAATATGGAAAAAAAACCAGATAAACATGAAAGGCAAGTCGAAAGGTTGCCGTTATCCCCTCTCGTATCTCTTTCTAAAATCAGCAATTAGCGATTTTTTATTTTTGACTTCAAATCCGGCACGGCTTCTGACGAAGGGGCTGGGTGGGTTCGATTCCCACATCCTCCCGTCCTTCCCAAAACGCCGACAAATCCCCACTTCTTGGAAGGGGGGGAGGGGGGATAAGATCACTAAAAATATTTGGGAGCGTTATGGGGCAGTCTATTCGCCGACGTTTTTCGATGCCCTCTAGTTTTAATCCCAATCCTCGACGGAAATTCCGGCTTGCTTCAAGATCTCCCTCACCGACTGATGTCAATATCACCCTGGTGTGGATGCGGATATGTCAAGGTCTCGCCGCGAATTTGACAACGGCCCTTCCCCCGGATACCATCGTCCCAAGATGAGCGGCCTCGAGGCCATGCTTCTCCACTACCGCCTTCTCGAGAAAATCGGGGAAGGCGGGATGGGGGCCGTTTACAAGGCCTTCGACACCCATCTCGACCGGCACGTCGCCATCAAGGTTCTTCCCGCCGAAAAGACGGCCGACTTGGAGCGCCGCCAGCGCTTCGTCCAGGAGGCCAAGGCCGCCTCCGCCCTCCGCCATCCCAGCATCGTCGTCGTCCACGATATCGCCGAGGACCGCGGCGTCCATTTCATCGTCATGGAGTACGTCGAGGGGCAGACCCTCGACCGCCTGATCGGGCGAAAGGGGATCAAGCTCCACGAAACCCTCGGCTACGCGGTCCAGATCGCCGACGGCCTGGCGAAAGCCCACGCCGCGGGGATCGTCCACCGCGACCTCAAGCCGACGAACATCATGGTCATGCCGGACGGCCAGGTCAAAATCCTCGACTTCGGCCTGGCCAAGCTCGTCGAGGACGCCGAAATCCCGGCCCACGGCCCCACCCGGACCTTCGTCGAGGGCGAAAGGCCCCGGACCGAGGAAGGCTTCGTCCTCGGCACGGCGGCCTACATGTCTCCGGAGCAGGCCGAAGGCCGAAAAGTCGACGCCCGAACCGATATTTTCTCCTTCGGGGTCGTTCTCTACGAAATGCTCACCGGCCAGAAAGCCTTCCACAGGGAAACCAAGGTCGGGACGCTGGCGGCCATCCTTCATGACGAACCGCCGCCGGCGAGCCGGGTCAACGAAAGCCTTCCGGCGGACATCGAGCCAATCCTGGGACGCTGCCTGCGCAAGGACCCCCAACGGCGCTGGCAGAGCATGTCCGACCTCAAGGTCGTCCTTCTCGACCTCAAGGAGGACTCCGAATCGGGGAAGCTCCGCCCGCCGGCCGCCCCGGCCGCGGAGTTCGAACAAGTCCGCTTGACGTTCGATTTGGGCCTGACGGCCCTTCCGGCGGTCTCGCCGGACGGGAACACGCTCGCTTACAGTTCGGACCGCGCCGGAGAAAAGAACAGCGACATCTGGGGGCAGCGCCTCGATCCTATCTCGCGCAAACCTACGGTCGACGCCGTTCGCTTGTTCCAGAGCCGGGGCCAGGCTTTCGACTTGAACATTCCGGCCGGCAACGGGGCGCTGGCCGTGGCCAAAGACAAAATCGTTTTTTATGCCTGCGAAACCAGCGGCAACATCTGGGTCGCGAAACCGAAAGGCCGCTAATTCGATCTTTCGACTTGACAATCCGCCCCTCCGGACTTATTTATTTAATGCCGATAGTCAAGACGGTCGCTTGGGGCCTCTGATAGCGCGCAGGGGCGGGAATCGGCGCAAAGGATTCCCGCGGGAGACGAATCGAGGAGGCGTTATCAGAGGCCCGTTTTTTTAGCCGCCCTCCAACCCCCAATCCGCCGGATCGTGAACCATTCCATGTAACGCCGAACTTTATCCGGACGTAATAAAGACGCTGGTTCGTAATGATAACTAAAATATTAGTTGACAAACTACGTTTTTAGTTGTATATTATGATCGCCATGAAAGAGCTGACCCGGGCCGAAGAAGAGGTCATGCAGGTCCTGTGGAGACTCCGAAAAG
>VGJF01000274.1 GCA_016867585.1 Candidatus Aminicenantota bacterium
ACGGGGACCTGGAGATCGACAACAACGGGGCGGAGCGGAGTCTTCGTGGGATCGCCGTTGGACGGGGCAACTGGATGTTTTTCGGAAGCGACAACGGCGGCCGGACGGCCGCGATCCTGACGAGCTTCACCACGACCTGCAAGAGACACGGCCTCGATCCCTTCGTTTACCTGAGGGACGTCTTCGACCGAATCAGCGCCCACAAAGAATCGAAGATCGCCGATCTTCTACCCGACAAGTGGAAAGAGACCCGGGCAGAGGCGCCAGAGATCACGGCCGAACCCTGAATCCGGAATCATCCGGCCCCGAATATCTCATCCAATCCCCTTCGATGGAAGATGGGTTGGCCGGACGCTTACCTTTTTCACGGCTTCGGCCGCCTCGTCGCGCGTCGGCTCGTCCTTTTTTTCCTCCGCCCCGAACATTTCTCCGATGAAGGCGAACATCGCCCCGAGCAGCCGCCCTCCTGCTTCGGCCATCCCACCGCCCGTCGGCCCTTCCCGCATCCCGGCCTGACCGTAAGCGTGCGGTGAACCTGCAATCGCCCCCCCGCTTATCCCGGGCTGCACTCCCGGCTTCTCTTCCGGCCGCGGCGCGAAACCCGTCTTTCCCTCCGTCGGCGGAGCTTTTTCCTCCGCCGTCGCTCCGCGTCCGTCTCCGCCTTCCTCCCGTTCCCGTCCGGGGCCCGGCCCGCGCTCCGCATCGTCCTCGTCCGGCGTCGCCATCAACCTCTCAACCCGGCGTCTCAGCTCCTCGATCCCGCCGGCCATGGCGATGTTCGTGACGTCGGATTCGAAATCGAGGGCGGCCATCGCCAGATCGTGCTTGGCCGAGAGCGTGCCGAGCATACTCTCCTCGATCGTGTCCTCGGTGACGAGAAGGAAGATGCTGACCGGGCGCTTCTGGCCCATCCGGTGGGCCCGCGAAATCCGCTGCTCGAGGACGGCCGGGTTCCACGGCAGGTCGACGTTGATGACCGTGTCGGCGGCCTGAAGATTGAGGCCGACCAAGCCGGCGTTGGTCGTCAGAAACAGGCGGCAATCCCCGTCATCCGTGAACCGTCGCATGATCGCCGGGCGCTTCCGCTGGGGGATCGAGCCGTCGAGCCGGACGTACTTCGCCCCGTTTTTCCGGAGTTTCGGCTCGATGAGGTCGAGCATCGTCGTCCACTCCGAGAAGAGGAGGATTTTCCGCTCCTCCTCGGCCAGGAGATGATCGAGGAGGATGTCGAGCTCGGCGAGCTTCGTCGAATGGCCCGGGGCGATTTTGTCGACGAGATAGGTGCTGTCGGCCGCCATCCGGCAGATGAGGAGCGCCTTCTGCAGGCGGAGGAGGTCCATCTCGGTGAGGTAGCGCTTGGAGAGGATGCGCTAGATTTTCCGCTTCTGCTCCATGTTGATCTCGAACTGGGCCGGCGCCGGCGGGATGCGCCGGATTTCCGTCGTCCGCGGGGGAAGCTCCTTGTGGACGGACTTGCGAGTCCGCCGCAGGAGGACGGGCCTGAGATTTTCCCGGAGGGCGTCGAGGTTTTTGTACCCCAGGACCTTGCCCTTCGCGTCGACGACGCGGTGGCGATTGAAAAAGCGGAAGGCCGGGCCGAGGCGGCGGTCGTCGATGAACTCGACGATCGAATAGAGGTCCTCCAGCCGGTTTTCGAGCGGCGTCCCGGAAAGGACGAGGGCGAAGGGTGACCTGAGGGACTTGATCGTCCGGCTCGTCTTGGCCTCCCAATTCTTGATACGCTGTCCCTCATCGAGAATGATGAGGTCCCACTTGACCCGCTCGATCGCCCGGGCGTCGCGGAGGACCTGCTCGTAGTTGCAGACCGTGAAGAACGTCTCGCCGGCGTACTGCGCGGCCCGCTCCCGGGCGTTTCCAAAGACCAGGCGGCAGGAACGGTCGGGGTTGGGGCCGGGATTGAGGCCGGGATTGAGGCCGGGGCCGGCGCAGGCTTTGATTTCGCCCATCCAATGGGCTTTGAGCGAGGCGGGGCAGACGACGAGAACCTTGGCGATGCCCGCCTCCCGGGCGAGGATCTCGGCGAGTCCGATGCCTTGAATCGTTTTCCCCAGGCCCATGTCGTCGGCCAGAATCGCCCGTCCGGCCCCCAGGGCGAAACCGATCCCGTCCAACTGGTAGGGCAGGAGCTCGCGCTTGAGGAGCGAAGTCCGGAGAGGATGGCCGGCCGGGTCGCGGCGGATTTCGGCGGCGAGGGAGCCGAGGCCTGCTTCGAAGAGGCGGCGCTGGATGTATTCCTCGGCGTCGGGATAGATTTTGACGGCCGGCGAGGGCGGGCCGAGCATTTCGATCTTCTTGACGGCTTGGACGAGGCCGGCGACATCTTCGATGGGACTGCCGAGGTAGGGGGCGATTGTCCGCCGCACGGTCGCGGGGAGATCGGGCGGCGCTGCGGCCCGCAGCTCGATTTTCTCGCCGTATTTCAAATGGACGGCGATGTCCCGGCGCTCGTAGGGGGCGGCGTCCGCGCCCTTCGGGAAACGGCGCTTCGCCCAATCGACGACGCGAAGGACGTGCTTGCAGGTTCCCAGCGTGTTCTTCCGGAAGTCGGGGCATTCGCAATAGGCCCGGCCGCGCTCCCAGCCGCGGAGGGCGACGCGGTAGGTGCGTCCCGAAAGCGGATTCGTGGCGAGATAATCCGACCAGATCACGCCCGGGCGGAGCGGCTTGACCCGGATTCGCTCGAGGCGCGCGCTCGGCCCTCTCCGCGACCGCGCGACGGACCATCGCTTCGCCGCTCAGGCATTCGAGGGGCGGATGGCCGGAGGGAGAGGGCGGCTGCGGCGTGGTCGCACGGGCCTGCGCAGGCGTCGCAGCGGACGCGGAGGCCGAGCGGGGCGAAGCCGTCGGAGGAGATCGTCACGGCCGTTTCGCCGAGGTCAAAGCGGAGCGTCGAATCGCCGAATCGGACCCGGTCGAGGGCGAGGTCATAGGCTCCGGACGCGCCGCCGCGGCGCATGAGCCGCTCGCCGTCGAGTCCGAGCAGGCGGCAGGCTTGTTTGTAGGTGAGTTTGGAGAGGGCGGCGCGGAGAGGGGAAGCTTTCGCGGACATACGGCGAATTTATCCCATCGCCCCGGACAAATTCAAGGAAAATAAATACGGGGACACATACCATATCTGTCCACTTTTGAGGACAGATATGGTATGTGTCCCCGTATTTCTTTGTGTCCCCGTATTTATTTCTTCAATTGAGCCGAGAAAAGAGCTAAAATTATCGCGGAGGAGGCTTTCGAATTTCGAGAATGAGAGAACGGCGGAGTTCACTGCAAGATATTGCCGAGCGATTTGGGGTCGACATCGTCTACGTTTTCGGAAGCATGTCGCGGGAAGTCCTGGAGTGGATCGAGGATCAGGACAGGAATCTTGGGCGGGGCCAATCGGACATCGATATCGGAATATTGATACCGGCGGGGGGAGGCGGTTGGACGGCGAGCGAAAAAGTCCGCTTCGCGCAGATTCTGGAGGATTTCTTCGGCGTCGGGCGGGTCGATCTTGTTCTCCTCCACGAGGCCGATCCCTTCTTGGCCGCCGAGATCATCCGCGGCGAGCGCCTTTATGAGAAAGACCGGCGGGCGGCGGACGAATACGAGCTATACGTTTTACGCCGGGCGGGGGACCTGGCCCCAATCGAGCGGGAACGGCTGCGGCTCATTCTGGAGGGCCCTCGATGACGCCCCAAAGAGTGTCCGCCCGCATTATCCTTGATCGATTGGCTGTTGTTGATAGCTGCTTGGCCGACGCCCGGGCGCTTCCGTTAGGAGACCGCGGCACGTTCTTTGCGGACCGACGGAATATCGCCGCGGCGGAATCTTATCTCCGTCGTGCCTTGGAAGCGCTTTTTGACTGCGGACGCCATATCCTGGCTAAGGTCTATGGGATGGGAGCGTCGGAGTATAAGGAAATCGCCAGACGGCTCGGAGATCCGGAGTATGCCATCCTCTATGGCCGAGAGACGAGCGTGTTCATGATTCTTGCCGGCTATCGTAATAGACTTGTCCATTATTACCATGAAATTTTGGCCGAAGAGCTGTTCGAGATATGCGCCGGTCAACTGGGCGACGTTGAACTCGTCCGCGATGCTTTCCGCCGCTGGATTTCGGAGAATCCCGACAAGGTCGACCCGACACTCTGATAGAATAAAATACGGGGACACAAATAAA
>VGJF01000275.1 GCA_016867585.1 Candidatus Aminicenantota bacterium
CTTCGGGCCGGCCCAGGACCTCGACGAGGACGAGGGCGGACCGGTCGGCGGCGACGACCATCCCCGGCGCCGGGAAGAAGCCTCCCCGGGAGCGGAGGGGGATCTCGTCAGAGGAGGCCGCTTCGAAAGGCCTGAGGACGGGATGGCCGAACCGCTCGCCATAGAGGCCCAGGATGTTTTTCCTCGCCTTGCGGACGATCCGGACGACCTTGCCCTCGGGCTTCCCCCGCCGTCCCCTTTCCAGGGCCAAGACCTCGACGACGTCGCCTTGGAGAGCGCCCTGGGCGAACCGGGCCGGGACGAAGATATCCTCCCCGCCGCCGCTCTCGGGGAGGACGAAGCCGAAGCCGCGGCCGGAAGTCTCGAACGTCCCGCGGACGAGAGCGGCCCGGAGGGGGAGGGCATAGCGGTTCCGGACGCGGCGGACGAGGTTCGACCCTTCGAGAAGCCGCAGCCGGCCCTCGACCTTGGCCCTCTCTTTGCGCGGGATCCGGAGCTCCTTGAAAACATCCGGCAGGGTCAGTCCCCGGCCGTTCCGGCGGAGAAGCTCGAGGATCCGTTCATCGAGCCATTGATTCTTGGACATCGCCCCCTCACCCTCTCAATAATAGAACAACGAGAGATAAGGCACCCGGAATTTCCGGCGGAGGGTCTTGACGAGGAGCGTCGCGGCGGCGGCGGCCCGCTCGGCGGCCGGAAGGCCGCCATGGCCGAGGCGGACCTCCCGCTCGGCCGCTTCGCGGTCGGCCGGGGCCGAGGCGCCGGCCAGAAGGGCGTCCACCCGCTCGTCGAGGGACTCGAGCCTCTCCCCGGCCGGAGCCGGACCAGCCAACTCCCGCCGCGCTTCGAGAAAGACCTCCTTGAGAAATTCCGGAACGCCGCCCGGAAGGGCGAGGAACTCGTCGACGGCGGCCGCGGCCCGGGCCGTCTTCGCGGCGAGCCCGGAGGCGGCCGGCGGCCGGCGGCCGCCCGTCCCCCGTTCGCGATGCTGGTCGAAGGAGCGGCGGACGGCGGCCTGGCAGAAGGCGAGGGAGAGGATCTTGCCCCGGAGCCGGGTCCCGCCGGGACGCCGCTCGAAGGCCTTGTCGATGCCCTCGAGGACGGCCGCCAAGGGAACGCCCTCCTTCTCCCAGGCCTCGACGAGGGCCAGGTCCTTGGGCGACAGGAAGAAGGGGGCGCCGCGGCGCCGAAGGAAGGCCCCGGAGATTTCCCGGAAATAGCGGGCCCGCTCGTCGTTCACGCTCGGCCGATGTTCCGCTCGTGGATGATCCGCGACCCCTCGAGGACGAGATGGGGCTCGTAGGCGTCGATGGACGACATCTCGGGGGCCGACCCGCCCAGCTCTTTCCCCATCCCGGAGATGCTCGCCGCCGCCAGGCCGAGGCGGCCGAAATGGAGCCCCGATGGCAGGCCGGCGGCGATTGTCGTGTTTCCGATGTCGAAGGCGATGAGCATCGTCGTCCTCCGCCCCATTATATCCGGACGCGGCCCGGAGCGATAGCCGGCCGCGGGGGCGTTATGGTATGCTGGAATCACCCAGGGGAGGCCCCCATATCCCATCTTGTCGTCCTGGCCCTTCTGGCCGCCGGTTCGGCCGCGGCCGTTCCGCTCCTCAAAATCACGATCCTGGGCCCAGGAATCCATTACACGATTCCCTTCTCCCGGGTCGTCGCCGTCCGTCTGAGCGGAGGCCCGGCGAGCTCGAGGCCCTGGCCGGATGCGACCTCGGATTTCTCGGGGCCGTGCCCGTTGTTCCCGGAAGGCATGAGCTCCGCCTCCTTTTCGAAAACACGGTTTCCAAGGAGTTCGCGAAGGTCGAACGGGACGTCATCGTCCCCCCGGCGGGGGAGTTCGGCCTGAGCTCCGTTCTCCTCGCCCGCAAAGCCTTCCGGGCGGCCCCGCCGCCGGGAGGTCCGTCCCGGGCCTTTCAGATCGGGGACGTCCAGCTTTATCCCCTGGGCGGCCGGGCGGCCCCGGAAAAGGAGCGGATCTTTCTCTTCTTCCAGATCCTCAATCCGCCGCCAACGATTTCCGCGGCCGGCCGGATCGAGGCCGAGATCCTGAAGGACGGAGGCTCCGTCCTCCGGGTCGCCGCCCCGGTCAGCCGGTTCGCGGAGAGCGGGAACGTCCTCCTCGAGCTTCCGACCGAGGTCCTCCCCGCCGGGAGCTATCGCCTTCGAGCCGCGATCCGAGAGGCGGACGGCCGGGAAGCAGCCTCGGCCGAGACGCCCTTGGAGATCGCCGCCGAGCCCGGGCCGCCGACCTGGGTCATCGCCCAAAAGACCCCTCCGCCCTATGATCCTTATTATGCCTACGCCCTCGGGATTCAGGGCCTCGAGCTCGGGGAGGCCGAAGCGGCCCTGCCGCTTCTCGGCCGGGCCCACGCCAACGATGCCCGGAACGTCGATTACGGACTCGGCTACGCCCGGGCCCTGCTGGCCCGGAAAGAGCCGGCCAAAGCGCGGGCCGTCCTCCTCCGCTTCACCGACCGGGAGCCCGGAAATTCCGCCCTCTGGAAAACGCTCGGCCGGGCGGCGGCGGATGAGGCCGATTTCCGGAACGCCGCGGCCTGGTTCGAAAGGGCTTCGGCCCTGGAGCCGAGGGCCGTCGACATCCTCAACGCCCTGGGGGATTGCCGCCTCGCCCTGGGGGATGCGGCCGCGGCGGCCGAAGCCTGGGCGAAGTCGCTCGCCCTCGACCCCGGCCAAGAGGAGATCCGGAAAAAACTCTCGGCGATCAAATGATCCCGGCCGCTACTCCAGGCGGACGATGTCGGCCGAGGCGAAGCGAACTTCGCCCTCCTCGAAGGCCAGGCGAATCCGTCCGTCATCGGCCAGGCCGAGATACCGCCCCTCCCGCACGCCTCGGCCCGTGTCGACCGCGGCCCGGTCTCCGGGTTCCAGGACGTGATGGATCTCGAACGCCCGGATAAGGCGGGCCGGGCGGCCTTCGGTCAAGTCGCCGACCCAGGCCTCGATCTCGGCCAGATAGGCCTCGAGAAGGGCCTCCGGGCGAACCCGGCCCCCGGCCATGGCCACGGACACGGCCAGGTCGCGGATTTTGTCCGGAAAATCGGCCGGACGATGGGCCAGGTTGAGTCCGAGCCCGACCACGGCAAAGACGGCCTCGGTCCCGGAAAACTCCGTCTCGCAGAGAATCCCGCCGAGCTTCTTCCCGCCGAAGACGATGTCGTTGGGCCAGCGGAGACCGGCCGCCAATCCGGCCTCTTGGTCCACGGCCTCGCGGGCGGCCAGGCCGGCGGCGAGGGGAAGAAGGGGCAAGACGGCGGAGGAAGGGGGGCGGAGGACGAGCGAGGCGTAAAGTCCCAGGCCGGCGGGGGAGTGCCAGCTCCGGCCTTTGGTCCCGCGGCCCGAGGTCTGCTCCTCGGCGACGACGACCGTTCCCTCGGCCGCCCCGGCCCGGGCCAGCGCCCGGGCCTCGTCGTTCGTCGACCCGCAGGCCTTGAGGCGGATGAGGCGGAACTCCATGGCCTGTTTCATGGGCGCCATCGCCGGCTACGGCTCGTCCGCCTTCGGCCGGTCGTCGCGGAGTCTCGAGGCCGTCATGGCGTCAGACACAATCGAGAAACGGGTGAAGTGATATCGCTCCCGACGGGTGGGAGGCCGGGGGGACGACCATGGCCTCGTTGTTCCGTTGCCGAAGAAGCCCATGGCGCGGACGGCTTTCGCTAGCTCTTCCGCCTTCGGCCGGTCGTCGCGGAGTCTCGAGGCCGTCATGGCGTCAGACACAATCGAGAAACGGGTGAAGTGATATCGCTCCCGACGGGTGGGAGGCTGGGGGGACGACCATGGCCTCGTTGTTCCGTTGCCGAAGAAGCCCATGGCGCGGACGGCTTTCGCTAGCTCTTCCGCCTTCGACCGGTCGTCGCGGAGTCTCGAGGCCGTCATGGCGTCAGACACGATCGAGAAACGGGTGAAGTGATATCGCTCCCGACGGGTGGGAGGCCGGGGGGACGACCATGGCCTCGTTGTTCCGTTGCCGAAGAAGCCCATGGCGCGGACGGCTTTCGCTAGCTCTTCCGCCTTCGGCCGGTCGTCGCGGAGTCTCGAGGCCGTCATGGCGTCAGACACAATCGAGAAACGGGTGAAGTGATATCGCTCCCGACGGGTGGGAGGCTGGGGGGCCCCCCGCCCGCCC
>VGJF01000276.1 GCA_016867585.1 Candidatus Aminicenantota bacterium
AGGACCGCAGGAACCGAAAGGCCGAGCCCCTTGAGGAAAGAACGCCGGCGGAGCGAGTCACGGGGCGGCATCTTTTCCCTCCCGTCATCCCTGGAGTTCATCGATTTCCGCTCTCAGGTTGTCTAACCCTCGCGGATATAAATAAATCCTCGACCGGACGATGTCAAGGAAGATCGAACGGCGAGGGATCGGCCTCTCTCGATTCGTGAGAGACCATGAGATGGGGCCATCGAAGACGCTTCTTTTGGAGAGCCCCGCGTCGGGGGGGGGTCGTTATGGGACGGGATAGATTGGCGAAAAGATCTTTTCCCCGGAATGTCCGCTCGACGTCCTGCGGGATTTTGAAGAGCTTCTCGGCCGAAAGGGCCGGCCTTGCGACTTCCCTGAGCCGCTCGACCGTCAGCACCCCGGCGGCCCTCTTGCCGGGCTTTTTAGCCGAAGACGAAGGGGGGCTGTAAGAGATCCCGCCCGCCCGGGCCCCTCTCCACAGACCAGCGGTGAGGTTCTATCTCGCTGTCGACAAGGCGCTTGTTGAGTCCCGGAACGGCTTTTATGACGATCCCCCCGCCCTGAACGGGGTCAAGGCTGAAAACGACATCGGAGACCTCTCCCCGGACAAGCTTCTGGAGGATCACGGCCCTCTGCGCCCGAAAGCTCCTTCGCCTCGCCGAGGGCCGTGATCCCGACGGCGTCAAGAAGGTCCCGCTCCGTGTTCTTTCGGTTATCGACGAATATCGCCACGCGCGGGCAGCGTCGGGTATTGGCGTATTTCATGGTCGCCCGGGCCGGGCGCTCTTCGGGCGCGTCATTTCGCGGGGTCGGCCTCCCCTTTTCATTGAAGCGCCCCGTGCCTTTTGAGAAGGTCGACAAGGGCCTCATTTCCGGAGCCGCGGGCGAGCTCGAGCGGCGCCTTGGCCTCGTCGTCCCAGGCGTTCACATCGGCCCCGGCGGCGATGAGGGCTTCGGCCGCTGCCAGGCGGCCGTTTAGCGCGGCCAGGTGGAGCGGAGTCCGGCCTTTGCCGTCCGAGCCGTCAACGTCCGCGCCCTCGGCGACAAGACGCCTGATTTCCGCCGCGTCTCCCCGCGAGGCGGCCCCGTGCAGCGGCGTTTGGCCGGCTTCGTCCTCGGCCTCGACCGAGGCTTTCGGCTCCCGGCGTTTCTCGACGGGCTCCAGCGAATCGCCGGGAGCGGCTTCAGCGGCCGACTCCCCCCGCGCTTGTCGCAGAAGCGCGACGATCTCGAATTGGCCTCCGAGGTCGGCGATGTCCGCCGGCGTCCGGCTTTGGTTGTCGGTGATATCGATATCGGCCCCTTCGGAGATCAAGAGAGAGACAATGCCCTCATGGCCGTTGTAGGCGGCCTGAAAGACCGGCGTTTGGCCGTTCGGGAAGTCCCTGACGTTGACGTCCGCTCCGGCCCGGATCAGCCGCCCGGCGATCTCCGTCCGGCCCTTGTTCGCCGCGTAATGGAGCGGCGTGTGTCCGTTCACGCCGCCGGCCGCGTTGACGTTCGCGCCGCCTTCGAGGAGCGTCTCGACAATGTCCTCGCGCCCCGACATGACGGCCCAATGAAGGGGCGTGTGGCCATTTTCCATGTCCCCGACGTCGGGATCCGCGCCGGCCTCGATCAGGCGCCGAACGAAATCCCCCTCGCCCTTGTCGACGGCGAAATGAAGAGGGGTATGGGCGTTGGTCTGATCCCTGACGTTGACGTCCGCCCCGGCCGCGACGAGCGCCTCGAAAATGTCCTGGAGCCCATTGTGGACGGCCAGATGAAGCGGCGTGTGGCCGTTTTTTATGTCCCGGGGGTCAAGAGCCGCCCCGGCCGCGATCAGGTCTTCGACGATCTCCCGGTGGCCACGGCTGACGGCGAAGTGAAGAGGCGTGTGGGCGTTGGGCGAGTCGGGGATATTCACGTCGGCTCCGGACGCGATCAGCCTCCGGACCGTCTCCTTGTGGCCGTAGTAGACGGCGCCATGCAGGGGAGTATGCCCGTGAACGCTTTCCCTGGCGTTCACATCGGCCCCGGCGGCGATCAGGCGCCCAACCGCGCTCGTGTCGCCTTCGATGGCGGCTTTATGAAGCGACATCTTATGACCTCGGCATCGTTTCGGGGAAATTTATCATCCCTGAACGGCGATTTTCAACCCTCCGTCCCGAGGCCGGAGGCGCGGGCGACGCCGCCTCCCAAGCTTCAGGATGCGGGGTGATGTCGCCGGGCTCCTCGACGGGCGTCATGAGGCCTTCCCGAATTGCCCGGAGCGGCCCGGCCGGCCGTCGACGCCCCGGCCGGCAAAGCCGAAAAGGGCGATAACGCCGAGCGACAGGAAAAAGGCCGGGATGAGCTCGTAGACGCCGGTCGCGTCCTTGAGGAAGACCTTCCAAACAAGACGGGGAGGCCGCCGGACGGCCCAAAGGCCCCCTAACGCCGCCGGCTTCGTACAAAAAAAAAGGGGATGGTCCCCCTGGGGGTACCATCCCCTCTTTTTTGCCTTAGCAGATGGGGGATACTTTAATGTGTCCCCCGTCTTCGCTCAGTAGCGGCGGTCGCGGCCGCCGCCGAACCCGCCGCCGCCGCGGGGCCGGTCGGTCTTGGGCTGGGCTTCGTTGACCTTGATGGCCCGGCCCTTGAGGTCCTTCCCGTTGAGGGCGGCGATGGCTTTCGTCGCCTCTTCCCGGTTCGGCATCTCGACGAAGCCGAAGCCGCGGGACTGGCCGCTGTACTTGTCGGTGATGACCGCGGCCTTGTCGACCGTGCCGTGGGCCGAGAACGCCTCGCGGAGGTCGGTCTCGGTCACCTGGAAAGACAGGTTGCCTACGTAAATGTTCACACTCGTCTCCTTCGACGAAGGATCCGGCCGGGAGCACCCGCCGGTCCTCGAACACAATATCGATCGGTCTAAAGGAGAGGAGTGTGCCGCTAACAGTCAGGGCCGTTGCCCCAGATTCCTTTATCCGTCTCGAACAGAACGGGGTGGGGCGCTCTGCGCCTTCCCCGTTATTTCTCATGTCATGAAAAAACCCGGCAACGTCCTACTCTCCCACTCGGCGCCCCGAGCAGTACCATCGGCACCCTGGGGCTTAGCTTCCGTGTTCGGAATGGGAACGGGCGTTTCCCCCACGTCATGATCGCCGGGATTTGAATGCATTTTTTGTCAAGAATAAACTTTATGGTCAAGTCTCACGGGCGGTTAGTACTGGTCAGCTTCACGCCTCTCGGCGCTTCCACACCCAGCCTATCAAACAGGTCGTCTACCTGTGCCCTTCAGCCCTTGCGGGAGGGAGATCTTATCTTGGGGCGTGCTTCCCGCTTATATGCCTTCAGCGGTTATCACTTCCGGACGTAGCTACCCGGCGCTGCCCCTGGCGGGACAACCGGAACACTAGAGGTCCGTTCGTCCTGGTCCTTTCGTACTAGGGACCACCCCCCTCAAATCTCCTGCGCCTGCCGTGGATAGGGACCGAACTGTCTCGCGACGTTCTGAACCCAGCTCACGTACCGCTTTAACCGGCGAACAGCCGGACCCTTGGGACCCGCTTCAGCCCCAGGATGCGATGAGCCGACATCGAGGTGCCAAACAATCTCGTCGATATGAGCTCTTGGAGATTATTAGCCTGTTATCCCCGGCGTACCTTTTATCCGTTGAGCGATGGCCCTTCCATGCGGGACCACCGGATCACTATGCCCGAGTTTCCTCCCTGCTTGAGATGTCTCTCTCACAGTCAAGCTCCCTTATGCCATTGCGCTCTTCGGCTGATTTCCAAACAGCCTGAGGGAACCTTAGGGCGCCTCCGTTACATTTTAGGAGGCAACCGCCCCAGTTAAACTACCCACCTAACACTGTCTTCCTCCCCGCTCAGGGGAGAGAGTTAGAATCCCAGAAACGCAAGAGTGGTATCTCACCGTCGGCTCCACCCGTCCCGGGGGACGAGCTTCGAAGCCTCCCACCTATCCTGCGCATGCGATTCCAAAATCCAATGCTAGGATGCAGTTAAGGTGCCGGGGTCTTTCCGTCCAGCGGCAGGTAACCGGCGTCTTCACCGGTACCACAATTTCGCCGTGCCCCTCTCAGAGACAGCGCTCAAGTCGTTACGCCTTTCGTGCGGGTCGGAACTTACCCGACAAGGAATTTCACTACCTTAGG
>VGJF01000277.1 GCA_016867585.1 Candidatus Aminicenantota bacterium
ATTCGAAAGTCAAGCTGGAATACGATCTGTATTACATCGCCCATATGGGCTTGGGATTCGATTTGCGAATCTTGCTGCGAACCGTCCAGGCCCCCACTCCAAATAAATACGGGGACACATACCATAAATACGGGGACACATACCATATCTGTCCTCAAAAGTGGACAGATAAGTGATGCGTCCCTCGTTTTCCTTTGACCAGTTCCAGCGGTATGCCGTCCTGAGGGCGTTCGCCGAGGAGTATGGGGGGGGAGGGACGATGGGGAGCGGCGTCTCAGGGGCGGAGTGCGGGCGGCCGCGGGTTCTCGACGTCGGAGGCGTTTCTCCGGGAGGGGCCGGAAGAGGAGGCGGAGGGACGGAGCCGAGTGCGGGGGCGGCGTGGCTCCCGGCGCGGGAAATCTTGCGGAGAGAGTTGGGCGGGCGAATCGTCGAGGCGGAGGTTTTCGCCCTGGACTTGGCGGATTGCCTCGCGGCGGGTTTCATCAAGGGAAACGGCGATCGGCTCCCCTTCAAAGACGGCAGCTTCGATATCGTCGCGGCGATGGACGTTCTCGAGCATGTTCCGCCGGGGAAGCGGGCCGGTTTCCTCGGCGAGTTGGGCCGCGTGGCGCGGGGAGCGGTTGTCGTGGGCGCGCCGGCCGGAGGAGGGGCTGTCGAAAGAGCCGAGGCGGTCATCGCCGCGGCTTACACGGATGCGTACGGGATTGAGCACCAGCAGCTGAGGGAACATCGGGAGAACGGATTGCCGCGGGCCGAGGAGGTCGAAGCGGCGCTGGCGGCGGGGGGATTCAGCGCCGGGGTGAATTTCCCGTTCGGATCCTTGGTCAATTGGCTGTTCGGGCAGTCCCTGCGGAGCCTTTTTTGGGGGTTGAGGGATACGGCACGGTTCGTCGAGGCGGTCGGGCGATACATGATTTCTTCGTTCAACCGGGCGGAATTCGAGCTTCCGGCCTACCGGAGATTTTGGGTTTATTCGAGGCGGGCGGGGCAGGCGGAGCTCGAGTCTTGGGTCGCTGCCGGGCTTCCGGGCCGGATCGAAGCCATGGCGCAAGAATTTGCCGAGGGAGAAGGAGGCGCGCCGCCGAGCTTTCCCGCATTGAAAGAGTTGGTCGCCGAATTCGGGCGGCGGGAAATAGTCTCGGCGGTCGTCGTCTCCAAAGGGAATGCACGGCGGCTCAACTCCTGCCTTCAGCATTTGCTCGCCCAGAGGGTGGATTTCGACCTTGAAGTCTGCGTTTGGCAAACAGGAGGAGGCGAAAGCGAGCCGCTCGAGAATTGGATTCAAGAGCGCTTTCCCGGAGTCCGGGTTTTACGATCGGGAGGATCGCGCGGCATCGGCCGGGAAGAGAAAGATGATGGAAGCGCCGATGCCCATCGAGGACAGAGCTCCGGCGGGAAGATGAACGACGGGCTGTCTGAGGTCCTCCATAAACTCCGGGGCGGGCATGTCCTTCTCGTTGCCGAAACGGTCGATTTAGACGCGGAGGCCGTCGCGCGCCTCCATGGCGCTCTTCAGCCGAGGACGGAAGACGGTCTTATCGTCGTCCGCCATCGGCGGCGCCGCATCTTCACCTTTGCCCGTATCGGCGGGCGCCGTTCGCCCTTCAAACTCCTCGCCGGCCGAGTCCCCGCCCTCATCCTCCGCCGGAGATCCCCCTGGGACGTCTTCGTCCCGCCCCGCCCCGGCCGCTGGGCTTACGGTGAATGCCTTTTCTTCCGCCGCCGCGCTGCCTTCTTCCGCCTCGACAACCCTCCCCGACGTCCCCGTCCCTCCCCCTTCTTCTGGCAATTTTTTTCATGATTCCCGGCCCGTCAATTCCAGATTGGGACTCAAAATTGACTAGTAAGAACAGAAAATATTGACAAATCTGTGCTCAACATAATATATTTATTGTGTTCGATATATGCACTAATGGAGAACGTCCGTGAGATCAACCGTGACGATCGATAGCCAACGCCTGGACGAGCTCGTCTCCGAAACAAAATCCAGAAGCAAAGCGTCCGCCGTCAACAAGGCGATCATGGAGTATCTGCGGAGAAAAAGAATCGAACGGATCAAATCGATGAAGGGAAAGCTCGACTTCGATATGGATTTTGATGACATGAGGCATCATGAACGCTGAAAGGGTTCTTGTCGATACGTCGGTCTGGGTGGAATACTTCAGAAGGGGGGATGGAGAGCTCTCGGCCCCGATCGACAATCTCATGGACGAGGGAGAAATCTGCATTCCAACGATCGTCCTGGCCGAATTGATCCAGGGGGCCAGATCCGCGGCGGAAGTGAGGACGATTGAAGACCTCAAGAACGCGTTCAATATCATCGACCAGAAGGAAGGAACGTGGCTGGAAGCGGGCAGGATATCTTATGAATTAAGAAAGAAGGGAAAATCGGTTCATTTGACGGATTGTTATATCGCCGTCATAGCCCGGCAGAACGGATGCGCTATCCTCACTCGAGATTTGCATTTCCGGGATATCCGCAGCATCTATGACTTCGCGCTTTTTTCGGAATAGACAAATGTTTCGCTCGCATGGCCTGTTTTCCCTGAGGGAGGCGGGCGGGGCCTTTTTTTTCGTGAAAGAGGGGGGCCGGAGGCAGGGGCGCGAGGAGGGCGGGGCACGAGGAGAACACGCTATTCTCGAAGTGCGGACGGACGCGCTGGGGAAGGCGATTTGGGAAAGCCTGCCGGGGGAGAGGGGGGAGGTCGCGCGGCGTGCGGCTGCCCGAATAGCTGAGGGACTGACGACGGATGTTGGAGAGATCGGACAAACGGGAGTGGGTGAGGTCATTGGAGAAGGGGGAGAATCGGGAGGAGGGAGCGGAGGGGAAGGCGCGGAAAAGCCCCGAATAGAGGGTTTGATCGATGTTTTTCTGACTGTGCTGGTCAAGGCGGGGATCGTCGAGACGGACGAGGGGGAGGATGGGGGGGCGGCTCGGGAAGCGGGAGGGAAGCCCGGAGAGCTCGAAATCGAAGAATCAAGGAGCAACGGAAAGGCGGGGAGCGATCGCGGCGACGGAGCGGACCTCGTCAGCATCGTCGTCGTCACGCATGACGGGGCGGCCCATGTCCGCGATTGCTTCGGTTCTCTGACGTCCCAGAGCCATCGAAACATCGAAATCATCGCCGTCGACAGCGGTTCGACGGACCGGACGCCCGATCTCATCCGGAAGGAATATCCGGGCGTTCACCTTGTTTCGCTCGCCAAGAACATCCATTTCGCCCGGGCCGTGAACGCGGGGATCGAGCAGGCGTCGGGGCGGCATATCTTCATCCTCAACCAGGACGTCGAGGTCGAGCGGGTCTGCGTGGCCCGACTGGCGGCGCGCTTCGGCGCGGAAAGCGGGCGCGGCGGCAAGATCGGGGCCGTCGTCCCGATGATGAAATTCTTCGGCCTCCGGGGATTTATCAACGGGATCGGCAACCATATCCGCCGGCGCGGATGGGGAAGCGACAATTTCATCGGCTTCGTCGACATCGGCCAATTCAGGGATCTCGAGGACGTCCCTTCCGCCTGCTTCGGGGCGGTGATGCTCGACCGGGAGGCGATCGCGGACGTAGGCCTTCTCGACGAAAAATACACCGCTTTTTACGAGGACGTCGATTGGAGCTTCCGGTGCTGGATGCGGGGATGGAGGATCGTCCCCGAGAGCCGGGCCGTCGTCTTCCATAAATTCGGGGCGTCTTATCCCTGGAAGGGAAAGCTGAGGCTCGTCGTCCGGAACAGGCTTCGGCTTGTTTTGAAGCTTTTCCGCGGCCGGAAGCGCTGGGGATTCTTGGCCCGCTATGTCGGCGAGGACATCCGGAATTTCCTGTCGCTCTTCGGCCGGGGGAAGTGGGGGCAAGCGAGGGGTTACATCGCGGCCTATGCCTCTCTCTTTCGTCAAATGCCGGGCATTCTCCTCAAACGCCGAAAATTTTTCGCCTCGTTGCGGCGCGCCCGCCGATCGGGCGCCGGCCGCCGCTGCGGCCCGACCCCCCCCCGCCCTTTCCGCGAATCCGGCATCCTGGCCAAGAATCCGGTCGTCTTCTCCGCCCTCGACCCGGACGGCCGCCCCATCCTCGACTCCCGCCTCGTCGAGTCCTACTACATGAAATTGAG
>VGJF01000278.1 GCA_016867585.1 Candidatus Aminicenantota bacterium
CATCGTCCGCTCCGGGCTCGCCTGGGTCAAGGCTTATGTGGCCACGGCCGAATTCAAGGCGGAGTACGCCCGATACCGCGAAAGCCACAAGCCCGAGCCTCCGGCGGCCAAGCTCTCGGCCGACGCAGAGATGAAGAAGCAGCGCGAGGAAATGGAAACGCAGATCGCCGAGATGCGCAAGAGTATGGAGGGCCTGGACGCCCAGACGCGGAAGGCCATGGAAGAAGCCATCAAGGCCGTTCAGGCCCAGATGGAAGCCATGGAGAAAGACCCCCAGCAAAAGGCGATGCTCAAGCAGGCGTTCGAGATGCAGGCCGCCCAGGAGAAGGAAGACTACGCCAACCGCCTCAAGGAATGGGAGGAGGAGTTCCCGGCCGACGCCCGAAAGCTCATCGTCCGGCGGATGACCGAATTCCTTGAAGCGAGCGAGGACGTCGACTTCAGCGCCAAGCTCATCCCCTCGGGCGGGAGGATGAAATTCGCCTTGACCGAGTTCGAGGACAAGCCTGCCCTGTGGAAGCTCTGCTACCGGGCCGGAAAGGAAGCCGTCCAGGCTGCCCGGGAATTCGCCTCAGCCTGGCTCGCCGAGCTCGAAAAATAGCCTCCCGCCGGCCGGCCGATCCCGGCCGCGGCGGGGCGGGCATCCCATTGGCCTGCAAGACGGCCCAGGAGAATTTCCTCAAGAACGGTAACAACTGGATCATCCTGGCCACGGACGGCGATTTCAACGTCGGAGTCTCCAGCACCGGTCAAGACTCACTTCGAACGCAGCACGTAGGTGTATTTTCTGGACCCCGTCCCGGCCGTGTGCTTTAAGCCGATCAAGAGAACGTGCTTGTCGCCGGGCTTGTTTCCCCAGCCCATTGTTTGAGAGGTGAAGGCCGTTTCGTTGCCCAGTCCTGAATTGAGCCCCTGTCCGATATCGGTGAACATTTCGATGCCGCGGCGGGCGTACATCGGTTCGAGCTTGAGCCAGCCTTGGACGGCGAAAAATTGCGGGATTTCGGGCGGGAAGTCGGCCAAAGGCCGTTCCTTCCCGGTGAACGATCCTCCGGGGCCAAGGAGGACGATCCATGTCATCGTGTGCGTTTCCGTTTCGAACGCATTGGCCGCGGTCAGGGCCCTGTCTCGATCCCTGACCCGGGCGGAACCCTGGATCTTGCCGGGCGAGACCGTGATGCGGTTTTCGATCGATTTCTCCGGATCGTCCCGCGCTTCTTGGACGGCTTCTTCGACGCCTTCTAAAACCCATCGGAGAGCGGGCGCTCCTCCCGCCGCGGCCTCGCCCTCGATCAGGACGTCGAGACCGGAAACGCATTCGATCGTCCGCGTCAGGGGAGACGCTCCCCACTTGCCGGTGGCTCCGGCGCGGACCTCGAGCTTCAAGGTCACGGCCTTCACCCCGGCGCCCTCGAACTCGTAGTGCCGGATCCAGGGATTGGCGCCTTCCCGTCCTCCGGCCCAATTCCAGTAGAGGTTGACGTACGACGAAGTCCGGCAGAGGATGTTGAGAATCTCCTTCATCCGCTCGCGCTTCCGGTCGAAACCCTCCCCCGCGATGCGGGCCGTCACCGTGACCGCCGTCGGCTTGCCGGGCGCCGCTACGGCGGGAACCGGGGCGTAGGTCATCAGGACGGGCGTCCGGCCGATCTCGTTCGCGAGGTTTTCGTATTCGACCGCGAGCAATTCCCGTTTCATCCGCCACGCGTCGAGGATAACGGGCCAGCAGCGTCTGAAGATTGCCTCGGCCACGCGCGCGTCCTCGCGCCGGTTGACGTCGCTGAGCTCGCGGTCCGCGGCGAGCATGGCTTTCGCGCGGACCAGGGCCTCGAGCCTCGCCTCGTCGTCGAATCCCCGGACCAGGTCGTCGAGCGAGTAGGCGCGACCCGTGTCGAGGTCGGTGCGGCCCGTGGCGGTGTACAGGCCGGCCATGAGGTTCCATGCATCCTGCGTGCTCGCGAAGAAGTTGATGCCCGCCTCCTTGGCCGCCTCGAGGACCCAGGCCCCCAGTTCGACGGCGAGGGCGGGAGGCAGGGAGACCATGCCGAGCGTGCCGGCGAGCGCGGCCGTGTACGCCTTCTGAAAGTCGCCTTCGGCCGCGGCCGCGGTGGAGCGGCGGATCTCGACGTAGAGCAAGACGGCCCGGACCGCAGTGTCGAAATCCACGGCGTCGCTCGCGGCGGCGAGGATCCGGCGCATGCGGCCCCCGCCGCCGATGTCCTTGAGGACTTCGCCGAGGATCTTTCGGCCGGCTTCGCCCGACCGCGCGAACTCGCGAAGCACCGCTGCCTCCTGCCGGGCCCGGACGATGGCCTTCTCGATCCTCGGCTGGAGGGATGAGAGGAGCTTCGGGTCTCTGGCCAGCTCTTTCTCGAGCGTATTGAGCTCGGTCCGCCAAGCCATGTCCATATCCAGCCTGACCAGATCCTTGGCCTTGGCCAGATCGCGGTTCACCCGCCTGATGTACTTAGCCACTTCGCGGGCATTGCCCCGCCGCAGACTGTCATCGAGGTGCTCCGCCCACTGCCGGGAGGTATTGGCCATGCCCTCCGTGTCGTATCGGGAAATGCCCTCGGACATGTGGGTGAGGTCCGTCATCCCCATGTAGGCGTTTTTCCCTTCGCGGTAGAACAGGCGGCCGCTCGAACGCTCGTATTCCTGGACGGCGGCTGGCGATCCCGGCCCATACAACCCCTCCGCGTAGCGCGCCGCGTCCCGCGGCACGCCTTCGGCGACCGACAGGTTCGGGACCGTTCCGAGTTCTCGGAAACGCTGGACCGCGTCCTCCAGCCCTTCCACGCCGGTCATCAATTGCGAGGGGGGGTAGAGGTTGACCCGGGCCAGGACCCGGTCCGCGTCGCGGCCGAACTCGTCGCGGACCATCATGGCCAGCCGCGACCGGGCGTTCCGCCACATCTCCAGCGACCGGGCGCCGTTGCGCGAGGAGACGAGCAGGCGAAGGTCGTGGTCGGACGTGCCTCCCATGAGCAAGTCGGAATACCCCTTGCCCGAGATCCAGGATCCCTGGCCGATCACCTGGTCGCCGTATTCCTTGACGAACGCGCGGACGACTTTCTGCATCCGGAGATTCGTGGCCTGGGGAGGAGCTTGGGCCTCGGACGGGAGCCCCGAAAGAAGAACCAGCAGGGCTGCCGGGACGAGTCCGAAGAGCGCGAAGTCCTTGTTCATCTTCTTCCCTCTCGCGTCCGCCGCCGATGACGGCGCGCGCCGCGACCTCCTTGGGTCGCTCGGCGGACGGTTTCTTCTGGCTGCCGGCTCGGAGCCGGCTTTCTCCGCCCTGAAAATCGTATTCCCGCCCCGGCCCGATGTCAAGAATGTGACGAAAGGTTCGTTCAGCCGAAACGGCCGGTGATGTAGTCTTCCGTCCGCCTGTCCCGGGGCCGGGTGAAGATGTCCGTCGTCGTCCCGAACTCGACCAGTTCCCCGAGAAGCATGAACCCCGTCTCGTCCGAGACCCGGGCCGCCTGCTGCATGTTGTGGGTGACGATGACGATCGTGAACTCGTCCTTGAGCTTCCGCATGAGCTCCTCGACCTTCATCGTCGCCATCGGGTCGAGGGCGGAGCACGGCTCGTCCATGAGGACGACCTCGGACCTGACGGCCACGAGCCGGGCGATGCAGAGGCGCTGTTTCTGCTCCAGGGAGAGCTTCAGGGCGTTCTCCCGGAGGCGGTCCTTGAGGGCTTCCCACAAATCCACGGCCCGGAGGCTTTCTTCGACGAGGCCTTCGAGCTCGCTCCCCTTGGCCTGATGGTGGACCCGGGGCCCGAAGGCGACGTTCTCGAAGACGCTCAGGGGGAAGGGGTTGGGCCGTTGAAAGACCATCCCGACCTTCTTCCGGAGGGCGGGGAGGGCCGGCCCGGACGCGTAGATGTCCTCGTCGTCGACCCAGACCGAACCCTCGACCCGGACCTCGTCGATGAGGTCGTTCATCCGGTTGAGGCAGCGGATAAGGGTCGATTTCCCGCAGCCCGACGAGCCGATGAGGGCCGTGACCGATTTTTCGCGGATGGAGGCGTTGACGTCGATGAGGGCTTGGAAGCCGCCGTACCAGAGGTTCAGGCTCTGGACCCGGAT
>VGJF01000279.1 GCA_016867585.1 Candidatus Aminicenantota bacterium
TCCCCCCTCAAAAAAAATCGTAAGGAGGATTGCATGACGAAGCGTTGGCTATCGGTCCTCTTCGGAGCGATCTTTCTCTTCTCCGGCCAGGCCTGGTCCCAGCAGCTGCAAACGGGGACGATCCGGGGCACGGTCACGGAGGAGAGCGGGACGCCGCTTCCCGGCGTCGCCGTCACGGCCACGGGTCCGAGGCTCATCGGCCAGGTGACCGCCGTGACGAACGAGGCCGGGGCCTTCCGCCTGCCGGCCCTTCCGCCGGGCACCTACTCCCTCACCTTCGCGCTGTCCCAGTTCCAGCCGGTCAAGCGCGACGACGTCATCGTCAACGTCGGGATGACGGTCACGATCAACATCCAGATGAAGCCGTCGACCCTCGAGGAGCAGATCACGGTCGTCGGGGCCTCGCCCGTCGTCGACATCCAGAACACGAAGATCGTCACCCAGATCGACTCGAACATGATGATGAACCTGCCTGTCGCCCGGAGCTTGACGACCCTCATCAACATGAGCCCGGGGACGATCAGCGGCATCACCCACGGCGGGACGGGCATCTCGGCCAGCTACGAGGTCGACGGGGTCAACGTCAACGACCCGTCGATGAACGGCCGGGCGGTGACGGTCGAATATGACGCCATGGAGGAGGTCGAGATCATCACCGGCGGACTGCCCGCCCAGGTCGGAAACACGGGCGGGTCGTTCGTCAACGTCGTCACGAAATCCGGCGGCAACACCTTCAGCGGGATGGTCCAGGGATACTACAATTCCGACGACCTCAACGAAATCCTCTTCAGCGACGAGCAGATCAGGGCCCTGGGCGTGGGCAAACCGAGCTTCGCCATCTACAACATCCAGGGCTCCGGGATCCTCGGCGGCCCGATCATCAAGGACAAGCTCTGGTTCTTCCTCGACGGCGGCCTGACCCGGACGAAGTCCCTGGCGACCTTCCGGCCGACGACGATCCTCGGAAAATCCTACGACCAATACACCCCCCTTAACACGAACTACCAGGGCTTCGGCAAGATGACCGCCCAGCTGGCCAAGAACCTCCGGGCGTTCGTCATGGTCAACTATTCCCGTCCCTTCTACCCCTACAGCGGCGGCGGGACCTATGTCACCCAGGACGCCACCCAGTACCGGTTGGACAACAACTGGGCCTTCACGGCCAACGCCTCCTGGATCCTCTCGCCGAACACATTCATTGATTTCCGGGCCGGGATGAGCGATACCTATTGGGACATCCGGCTCCAAAAGGGGACCGAGGACGGCTACGCCCATTATGACGCCTACACCTACTACAGTTGGGGCAACTCGAGC
The DNA here is from genome assembly GCA_016867585.1 of Candidatus Aminicenantota bacterium. GTDB lineage: Bacteria > Acidobacteriota > Aminicenantia > Aminicenantales > UBA4085 > JAAZPG01. Next base: position 1,315 of record VGJF01000279.1, read on the forward strand.
CGTTTCGACGAGCCCGTCTGGCGGAACACGACCCAGGGTTCGATCCGGCTGACCCACTTCCAGGACAATTTCCTGGGCGGCGATCACGAAATTAAGGCCGGGGTCGAGGTCCAGACCGGCGTCGACGAGTGGACCTGGTGGCGGAACAATCCGATCGGCTGGTACTACTACAACGGCAGTCCGTACTACTACCGCGGCCTTTACGGCCTCAGCGCTCCCCATCCGACCTACGGGGACGGCTATCTCTATATGTATGTCTGCGGTCCGGAGAGCAGCCCGAACGTCGTCAACGGGACCGAGATCCGGTTCGGGGCCTTCATCCAGGATTCCTGGACGATCAAGAACCGCCTGACCCTGAACATCGGCGTCCGGTTCGACAGCTACAACGGCTTTCTCCCCGAATCGAAAAAGGCCGCTTCGGCCGGCATCGCCTCTTCGGTCGGCGAAACCCTCTTTGTCCCCGCCTTCGGCTTCAACCCCTACGGGGCGATGACCATCCCCCGGTGGGACGACGTCATGGGCTGGAGCCCGTTCTCGCCGCGCTTCGGGGCGACCTATGACCTCTTCGGCGACGGCCGGACGGCCGTCAAGGTCGCCTTATCCCGCTACTCTGAAGCCATGCCGGTCATGTACTTCCAGACCGTCCATCCCCTCCGTCCGAGGAGCTTCGGCTTCTACTGGACCGACCTCAACGGAAACGGCGTCCCGGACGCGGCCACGGTCGACAAGTACGTCAGCAGCGGCGGCTCCCCGGCGATGATGCTCGAGTCCTACTACAGGAAGCTCATCCAGCCGAACATCAAGGCCCCGATGTACAACGAGTACGTCGCCTCGATCACCCACGAGCTCTTCCGCAACTTCAGCCTCGGCCTCCAGTACATCTACCACGAGAAGAAGGACACGGTCGACGACGTCCTCTACGACTCGGCGACCGGCCGTTACTGGAACGCCTACGAGGAGGCTCCGGATTGGTGGATTCCCTTCACGACGACCGTCCCGGCCGCCGGCGCCTTCCCGGCCCAGACGTTCACGATGTACTTCATGTCCGACAAAGCCCCCTACACGACCCAGATGAACGCCTTCGCCAACGTCAAGCAGGCCATCCGGAAGTATCACGGCGTCGAATTGACCTTCAACAAGCGCTACTCCGACGGCTGGCAGCTCGGCGGCTCGATCGTTTATTCCCGCGTCCGGGGCAACAACACCGACGATTACGGCTCGGTCTGGGGCTATTCCGGCGCCTACAACAACCCCAACTGGTTCGTCAACCGCTACGGCTACATCGGCGCGGACCGTCCGCTCGTCATCAAGCTCTACGGCTCCTTCCGGCTGCCGGCCCGGTTCATCGCTTCGTTCTACTCGACCTACTATTCCGGCTCTCCGTGGCAGCGGACGGTGACCGTCTTTCCGCCTTCGGGATGGATGGCGGCCAAAGGGGCCCTAGGCTACTCCTACAGCGTCAACGTCGAGCCCTCGGGCACCCGCCGCAACCCGGCGACGACGAATGTCGATTTCCGCCTGGAGAAGGAGTTCCTGATCGGCCGGCTGGGCAAGCTGGGCGTCTTCGTCGACGTCTTCAACCTCCTGGGCAGCACCTTTGTCAATGTCAGCATGAACCCGGCCGGGACGTGGCGGCCGACGGACGAGTTCGTCACGACAGGGACGTACACGGCCGCCTCGACCCTCGGCCAGGTCACGAGCATTTCGGGCGTCCGGACGTACCGAGTTTCAGGGCGGTTCTCGTTCTAAAGCGGGACCGCGGACGCGCCTTCTCAGGGGGCCGGCCTTCCGGCCCCCTTTCCTTTTCTGCCCTCTCGTTCGCGCAAACGATGGCGGCATCACAGACCTAGCGGACATGTCCGGTATAGCCAACCCGACGCCTGCGATGGAAGCCCTAGCATCCGGGAACGGCCGGAACGTCATGAGGAAACCCCGCCGTTGCGCTTTGAGTTGCGAGGGAACCCGCTCTGGCGGGCGGGAGCATGTCTGAGCATCGCGCGGTAAACGATGAGAGAGAGGTGAGGGCTAGGATCATATTGTTGCAAGGGGACTAGTGTGCGCAGTTGCGGACCGCCGAAGCAAATCGGGAAGAGCGCAAGCGGATAAGTTTCCGATCTGGCGTGGAGGCCGTTCTCGGAAGCTGGGCTTGACCCGGGAGCGAGGGCGTGCCGCCGCCATTGATGACCTGAGCGAACAGATATCGGCTTGCGTTTGGGCAACGATGGCCGTATCTTATAGGTTCAAGACTCCGAGAGGATCCGCCATGACTTCACGCCGCCGCCGTTTCGGGGCCGCCGCCCTCTTCCTCGTCTGCGCCCTGGCCGCCCCTTCCGCCCTCCCCCAGAAAGTCCGCCTTCCCGAGCGCTTTCAAAAGTGGCTCGACGAGGAAGTCGTCTGGATCATCGCCTCCCCCGAACGGGACGTCTTCCTCAAGCTCCAGACCGACCGGGAGCGGGACCTGTTCATCGAGGCTTTCTGGAGGCACCGGGACCCGACTCCCGGAACTCCCGAGAACGAGTTCAAGACCGAGCACTACCGGCGTCTGGCCCACGCCAACCGCTACTACGGCCGGACGGCCCCCATGCCCGGCTGGAGGACGGACCGGGGCCGGATGTACATCATCCTCGGCGAGCCGAACGACGTCACCCGCTTCGACAGCAAGCCGGGGGTCTACAACACCGAGATCTGGTTCTACCAGGACAAGGCCGCGGCCGGGCTTCCGGCCGGGTTCAACCTCGTTTTTTTTCAGGAAGGCAATCAGGGCGACTA
>VGJF01000280.1 GCA_016867585.1 Candidatus Aminicenantota bacterium
GTTCCCCAAGATCACGGATTATCTCTGCGAGGAGTGCCGGGACCACTTTGCCAGGTTCCGCGGCTGTCTGGACCTCCTCGGCGTCGCCCACCGGCCCGAGCCGAACCTCGTCCGCGGCCTCGACTACTACACGAAAACGATCTTCGAAATCGTCGCCGGGGAGGGAGGCCAGCAGAACGCCGTCCTCGGGGGCGGCCGCTACGACGACATGATGAAGGACTTAGGCGGGCCGGACATCTGCGGGACGGGCTTCGCCATGGGCCTCGAGCGCCTGATCGCCCTCCTGGACGTCAAGCCCGAGCCCCGCAAATTCGTCTATCTCATCCACGTCGGGGAGGAGGCCAAGACGAGGGCCGCCGTCGCCGCGAGGGATTTGAGGGCGGCGGGAATGGAAGCCCTGCTGGAATTCGGGGTCCGGAATTTCAAGAGCCAGTTCGCCCGGGCCAACAAGCTCGGGGCGGGCTGGGCCCTGATCATCGGCGAGGACGAAATCCGCGGCGGCCTCTACAAGGTCAAGGACATGGCGACGGGGGACCAGAAAGACGTCCGGCCGGAGGGCGTCGTCGAGTTCCTCCGCCCCCGTCTCGAGGGATGACCATGCTCAAGCGCAGCCATTACGCCGGGAGCCTCCGGGCCGAGGACGAGGGGCGGGCCGTCACCCTCTGCGGCTGGGTCCAGCGGACCCGCGACATGGGCCATCTCCTCTTCCTCGACCTCCGCGACCGGGAGGGATTGGCCCAAATCGTCTTCCCCTCGGAGCGCCCCGGCCTCCTCGAGGAGGCCAAGAAGCTCCGCAACGAAGGGGTCGTCGCGGTCCGCGGCCTCGTCCGGAGGCGCCTGGCCGTCAACAAGGACCTGCCCTCGGGCGAGGTCGAGGTCGAAGCCGAGGAATTGCACTTTTTCGCCTCCTCCAAGGTCCCCCCCTTCCAGGTCGCCGACCCTCCCCAGGCCTCCGAGGAGCTCCGCTTCAAGCACCGCTATCTCGACCTCCGCCGGCCGAAGATGCAGCGCAACCTCCGCCTCCGCCACGAGGCGGCCCTGGCCGTCCGGACGTTCATGAACCGAAATGGCTTCCTCGAAATCGAGACCCCGTTCCTCATCAACTCGACGCCCGAGGGGGCCCGAGACTATCTCGTCCCGAGCCGCGTCTCCAAGGGGCGGTTCTACGCCCTGCCCCAGTCGCCGCAGATCTTCAAGCAAACCCTCATGATCGCCGGTTTCGACCGCTACTTCCAGATCGTCCGCTGCTTTCGCGACGAGGACCTGCGGGCCGACCGCCAGCCGGAATTCACCCAGATCGACATCGAGATGAGCTTCATCGACAGGGAAGACGTCTACGCCCTGAACGAAGGGCTGATGGCCGCCCTGTTCGAAGTCGTCGGAGAGAAGCTCAGCCTGCCCTTCCCCCGCCTGAACTACGCCGAGGCCATGGAAAAGTTCGGCTCGGACAAGCCCGACCTGCGGGTCCGGCTCGAGATGCGGGACCTCTCGGCCGTCGGGAAGGATTTCTCCTCCGACCTCCTGAAGGGCGTTTTCGCCGGCGGGGGGATTCTCCAGGGGATGCTCGTCCCCGGCGCGGGAGGATTGTCCCGCGGCCGGCTCGACAAGCTCGGGGACAAGGCCAAGTCCCTCGGGGCGAAGGGCCTCGTCTGGGTCAAGCGCCAGGACGGCTGGAAGTCGTCCCTCAAGCTGGCCGAGGCCGAATACGAGGCCCTTTGGAAGGCCTTGGGCGGCGGGGAAGGCGACTTGGCCCTCCTGATTGCCGACGGGCGGGAGGCCGCTTCGAGGGTCTTGGGCGAAATCCGCCGGACTTGGCCCCGCGACGCGGCCGGCGGGAAGCGGGAGTTCGCCTTCTGCTGGGTCACGGACTTTCCCCTGTTCGGGTGGAGCGAGGAGGAGCGGAAGCTCATCTCCATGCACCATCCTTTCACCGCCCCGCTCGATGAGGACGCGCCCCTCATCGAGACCGACCCCGCCGGGGTCCGGGCCAAGGCCTACGACCTCGTCCTCAACGGGGTCGAGGTCGGCGGAGGCTCGATCCGGATCCACGACATGGACCTCCAGCGGCGCGTCTTCAAGGCCCTCTCCTTGACCGACCGGGAGACCGAGGCCAAGTTCGGCTACTTCCTCGAGGCCCTGACCTACGGCGCCCCCCCCCACGGCGGGATCGCCCTGGGGTTCGACCGCCTGGTCATGATCCTGGCCGGGGAGGAGTCGATCCGGGAGGTCATCGCCTTTCCCAAGACGACGAGCGCCCTCTGCCTCTACACGAACTCCCCCTCTGAAGTCAGCGACCGCCAGCTTGCCGAGCTGGGCTTGAAGCTGAGGGGTTCGTGACCCTCCACCAGGTCGTCTCAAGGACGGACGTCCGGGCCTTCCACGACACGGCCCGCCGCCTTTACCGGGACGACTCGAACCGGATCGCCCCCCTCGACGGCGAGGTCGAGGCCGTCTTCGACCCGGCCAAGAACGTCTGTTTCAAGGACGGAGAGGCTGTCCGCTGGATCCTGCGCGACAAGGCCGGGGCGTTGGCCGGCCGGGTCGCCGCTTTCGTCGACCACGCGAAGACGAGCCGGGCGGCCGTCCCGGCGGGAGGGCTGGGCTTCTTCGAATGCGTCGACGACCATGAGGCCGCCGGCCTTCTCTTCAACGCCGCCCGGACATGGCTCGCCGACCGGGGGATGAAGGCCATGGACGGGAGCGTCAATTTCGGCGAGAACTTTTCCCACTGGGGCGTCCTCGTCGAGGGATTCATGCCCCAGGGCTATGGGATGCCCTACAATTTTCCCTACTACCAAAGGCTCTTCGAAACGTACGGTTTCCGCGACTATTTCCAGCAATTCACCTACCATCTCGACTTGACGACGCCGCTCCCGGCCCGCCAGGTCAAGTTCGCCGAGCATATCGCCCGGAGAGGCGGCTTCGTCTTCCGTCCCTACGCGAAAAAGGAAACGGCCGAGTTCCTCCGGGACTTGGTTGCCGTCTACAACACGACCTGGTCCGATTACATGGAGGACTATCATCCCATGACGGAGGAGGACCTGGAGAACATCCTCCGCGCGGCCCGGCCGGTCATCGTCGAGGATTTCATCTGGTTCGCCTACAAGGACGAACGGCCGATCGGGATGATCATCGCCTTTCCGGACGTCAACCAGCTTTTCGCCCATTTCGACGGCCGGCTCCGGTGGTGGATGCTCCCCAAATTCCTCTTCTTGAAAGCCCGGAGGACGGTCACCCGGAACCGGCTTCTTTTGGCCGGGGTCATCCCGGAATTCCAGAACTCGGGGGTCATCGGGCCGCTCTTCCTCGAATTCTACAAGGCCGTCCGAAAGCGGCCGCACTACACGGAGATCGAGCTCTCCTGGGTCGGCGATTACAATCCCCGGATGCGGAAGGTCTACGAGCAGATCGGGGCCGTGCCGAAGAAGAAGCACATCACGTATCGCTACATGATCGATCCGGCGATCCCCTTCGCCCGCTTCACCAACGAAGGGGGCGACAGCGGCCTCCGCCGGGACGCCGTCGCCGGCCGGCGATCACCTTCTTGATTTCTTGTAGACCACTCGGTTAGTTCCTTGACAACTCTCACATAGATATTTATCCTCTCTAATGAGGGAAGGAGGGGATTTATTGAGAGGGTGTTCCCCGCCCGCCGATTTTTCCGAGATCCCGCTCTATCAACTTCTGTGGGCCAAAGCCGAACGCCAGACAGGTCGTATACACCCTCTTATCTGCCACATGCTCGATGTGGCGCAGGTGACTTTGGCAATGTGGAGCGATGTGTTGACAGACAGCATACGCCGTTGGTTCGCTGGCGTGTTGGGATTGGACACAGAGGCGGCCGGCCGCTTGTTGGCATTCTGGACCGCTCTTCACGACTTAGGCAAGGCAAGCCCGGCCTTCCAACGGCAAGTGCCATCAATTCAATCTAGACTGGGAGAAGCAGGATTGCCTTTCCCGAAGCTCTTTTCTCGAGAGACGACTCCGCACGGAACGATCTCTGTACTTGTGCTCGAGCAGGTGCTGCAATCGGAAACGGGTCTTGGGCCCCGGCCGACGAAACGTATCGCAATGGCCA
>VGJF01000281.1 GCA_016867585.1 Candidatus Aminicenantota bacterium
ATCAAGAACGGCACCCTTCTGACGGTCACCCGAGGCGTCCTCGTCAAGGCCGACATCCTTGTCGTCGACGGCCTCATCCGCAAGATCGGACCCTCCTTGGACGCCCCTCCGGGCCTGCCGGTCGTCGACGTCTCCGGCAAGTACGTCATCCCGGGAATCATCGATTCCCACACCCATATCGCCCTCGACGGGACCAACGAGGGCTCGGAGGCCATCACCCCCGAGGCCGACGTCGGGAGGGTCGTCAACGCCGACGACGTCTCGATCCTGACCGCCCTCTCGGGCGGGGTGACCATGGTCCACACGATGCACGGCTCGGCCAACCCCATCGGCGGGCCGAACGTCGTCCTGAAGATGAAATGGGGGAGACCCTCCGAGGAGCTCGTCGTCCCCCAGGCTTGGAAGACGCTGAAATTCGCCCTGGGGGAGAACGTCAAGCAGTCCAACCGGACGATTCAGATCGGCGGACCTCCGCCGCGCTACCCGCAGACCCGGATGGGGACCAACGCCGTCATCCGCCGCGAGTTCCTCCGGGCCAAGGACTACCTGGCCGAATGGGAGCGGTACGAGAAGCTCCGAACATCGAACAATCCGCCGCCGACCTTGGTCCCGCCGCGAAAAGACCTCCGTCTCGAGGTGTTGGCCGACGTCCTCCGGGGCCGGATGGTCGCCCGCTGTCACGCCTACGTCGCCCCGGAAACGCTCGAATTCCTCCTCCTGTCGAAGGAGCTCGGCTTCAAGGTCGCCTGTTTCGAGCACGCCTGGGAGGCTTACAAGATCGTCGACGCGTTGGCCGAGGCGAACATCGGCATTTCGGTCTTCGCCGACAGCTGGGCCTATAAAATGGAGGCCGCCGAAGGCATCGCCTACAACGCCGGCTACTGCGCCAAGAACGGGGTTCTCGTTTCGATCAACAGCGACAGCGGCGAGAGGATCCGGCGCCTCTTCAACGAGGCGGCCAAGACGATGAAGTACGGGGGGCTCGGCGAAGACGAAGCCCTGGCCTTGATCACGATCAATCCGGCGATCCAGCTCGGGGTCGACAAGATCGTCGGCAGCCTCGAGATCGGCAAGCAGGCCGATATCGCCGTGTTCACCGGGCACCCGATGAGCGCCTATGCCCGCTGCGACATGACGATCATCGAAGGAGACGTTTACTTCGACCGAGACCGGCTCGTCCGGGAGCGCGAAGAGGCCGTCCAAATATCGCCGGCGGGAAAGAGGGGAGGGCTCCGATGAAACGGTGGACCGTTCTCGTTCTCGCGGCGTTTCTTGGAGGGGGAGGAGCCTCGGCCCAAGGGCCCGATTCGCCGGTCATCGCCATCCGGGGAGCGAGAATCATCCCCGTCGTCGGCGAGGACATCCCCGAAGGGACGATCCTCGTCCGCGACGGACGGATCGAGGCCCTCGGAAAGGACGTCGTCCTTCCTTCCGGCGTGGAAATCATCGAGGCCAAAGGCCTGCTGGCCTATCCGGGATTGATCGACGCCTATGCCTTTCTCGGCCTCCAGGAAATCACCGGAGTCGCGGCGACGGTGGACCATCGCGAGACCGGCCGATTCAATCCCCAGGTCCGGACGATCGAGGCCCTGCGCTTCGACTCCATGCACATTCCCATCGCCCGGTCGAACGGGATCACGGCCGCCCTGGTCGTTCCCTCCGGCGGAATCGTCAGCGGCCGGAGCGCGCTCATCAATCTCGACGGTCGGAACCAGAGGGACATGGCCGTCAAGCCCGCGGCGTTTCTCCATGTCGAACTCCCGGCGCTCCGGAGCGGGCGCGTCGGGGCGATGGGGACGAGGGGCGGAGGGGAGGCCCCGCCGGCCGACGCCGGACGCATCCTGGCCGAGGTCCGGGACCTCTTGAACAAGGCCAGGTTTTATGAGAAACGCCGCGCGTTCGCCTCCAAGAACACGCTCCTCCCGAAGCCGATGTACGACGACACTCTCGGTCCGCTTGCGGATGTCGCCCGGGGCGAACTCCCGCTCATGATCTCGGTCCATTCCGAAAAGGACATCAAGACGGCCATCCAATTCGTCGCCGAAGAAAAGCTCAAGGCCGTCTTCTACGGCGTCGAACAGGGCTGGAAGGTTGCCGGAGAGCTTAAAGAGGCCGGAATTCCGTGCGTCATCGGGTCGCTGTACGACATGCCGCCCGTCTGGGAAGACGGATATGACGCCCTCTTCCGCAACCCCGGCCTCCTCGTCAAGGCCGGGGTCCGGGTGGCCTTCTCCTCGTCCAGCGCCACGGCGGCCAAGGACCTCCCTTACCACGCGGCCAAAGCCGCCGCCTTCGGCCTGGACAAGCGGGACGCCCTCAAGGCGGTGACGATCGACGCCGCCGAGATCCTCGGCGTCGGAGGGCTGATGGGCAGCCTGGAGAAAGGCAAGATGGCCAACATCGTCCTGGCCGACAACGACATCCTCGAGCCGCGGACGAACGTCGTCCACGTCTTCATCGCCGGCCGGCCCGTCGACCTCTCGAACCGCTACACCGAACTCCTCGACAAATTCAAGAAGAAAGGGTCTTGAAAAAGGAGGCCTATCCATGGAGTATCCCTGGAAACGACGAGAATTTCTGAAAGCGGGCACCGCCTTCGGGGCGGCCTGGGCGGCCAAGCCCGGCGGCTTCTTTCCCTCGACGACTCCTCCGGGCGGGCAGGCGGGAAGCTGTAAAGCCGTCGCCTCGGGCAACGGAATTCGGGCGACCGAGAAGGCCATGGCCCTCTTGAAGGAAGGGGCCGATCCCCTGGAGGCCGCGATCGCCGGGGTCAACATCGTCGAGGACGACCCGGAGGACATGTCCGTCGGCTATGGCGGCCTGCCCAACGAAGACGGGGAGGTCGAGCTCGACGCCTCGGTCATGCACGGCCCGACCCATGCCTCCGGCGCGGTCGCGGCCCTGAAACACATCAAGAATCCCTCCCAGGTCGCCAAGCTGGTCATGGAGAGGACCAACCATTGCCTCCTCGTCGGGGAGGGGGCTCTGAAGTTCGCCCTGGCCTACGGCTTCGTCAAGGAAAACCTTCTCACCGACCGGGCCCGTGAAGCGTGGCTCCGGTGGAAGGAAAACCTCTCGGACCGGGATAACTGGCTTCCTCCGGCGTCGAAGACTCTGCCGCCCGAGCTTCAGGCCTATGTCCGGACCTACGGGACGATCAATGGCCTCGCCCTGGACGAGAAAGGAAATCTGGCCGGGGTGACGACGACGAGCGGCCTCTCCTGGAAGCGGGCGGGACGGGTGGGGGATTCGCCCATCATCGGGGCGGGGCTGTATGTCGACAACGACATCGGCGCGGCCGGCTCGACGGGCTTCGGCGAAGCCAACATCCTGAACGTCGCGAGCTTTCAGGTCGTCCTCTTCATGGGGCAGGGGATGTCGCCCGAGCAAGCCTGTCTCGAGGCCTTGAAACGGGTCGCCGACAAGGCCAAGCGCCATCCCCGGCTCACCGGTCCCGACGGGCGGCCAAACTTCGGGATGAACTACTACGCCCTCAACAAGAAAGGGGAGTTCGGCTCGGCTTCGATGACCGGGCCGTCCTCCTACGCCGTTCACGACGGGGCGAAGAACGCCCTCCGCGAGGCGGCCTACCTCTTCAAGCGGTGAGCCGGTCTCAGTCGTATTCGCAGATCAGGGGGCGGTAGCCGTCCCGGGCAAGCTTCTCGGCGAGTCTTTCGGACGCCTCGAGATCCTTGGCCGGGATCCGGACCCGGTAAAACGTCCGGGCCCCGGCTTCGAAAAGGCTGACCCGGACCGCGCCGTATTTGCGGGCCAAGGCGCCTTCGAGGGCCTGGGCGTTCTCCTCGACGACAAAAGCCCCGACCTGGACGGCGTAACGGACGGGCCGGAGGCCGCGCGGCTGGTCCTTGAGGATGTCCAAGCGGACGGGAGCCGTGCCCGGTCCGATCATGTCGATGAGCCGGGCCGCGGCCAGGGAAAGGTCGATGATTCGGCCTTCGACGAACGGGCCGCGGTCGTTGATCCGGACGCAGACCGAACAGCCGTTGGTGAGATTGGTGACCATGACCTTCGTCCCGAAGGGGAGCGTCTTGTGGGCCGCGGTCAAATCGTACATG
>VGJF01000282.1 GCA_016867585.1 Candidatus Aminicenantota bacterium
AATCCCGCGTCTCTATCAGGTTCATATGGGGACCCGGGATTATGAGAAGAGCGGAGTCAGGGTCCTGCCTTTTCCGACGTTTTGCCGCGAAGAATCCCTACCCTAAAAAAAAATACGGGGACACATCACTTATTGATACCTGCATAAGTATTAGCCTATTTTAAGCGCAAAAAAAGAGGCGTATGTTTCAGGAACGAGCGAAGCAGCCGGTCGCTCCGCTGGAGAGAGCGCCCGTGACGGCGCGCCGAGCGCGTCAGGTCGTCCAAGTCGAAGGCCACTTCATTCGTCCTCGAGTGCGTCTTCATGTAGCACCAGACGTTTTCGATGGGATTCAGCTCCGGGGCATAGGCCGGAAGGAACTCCGAATGCCAGGCCATCGTTTCGGCGAGATAGGATTGAACGGATCGAGCGCGGTGGGCCGGGAAGCGGTCCCATAACAGGAAGCAAGGGCCTCGAACGTGGCGTCTGAGATGGCGAAGATAATGCGCCACCGTAGCGGCGTTGATGTTGGCGTTTGGAAAGAAGCCGAAAAACAGGCGAACTCGATCCCGGCGGGGGCTAACAGCCAGTGAAGCAATCGCGGAAAGCTTTCGGTAGGTGTTGGTCCTCTGACGAAGGATGGGAGTCTGCCCCTGGGGAGCCCAAGTGCGGCGCACCAGGGGAGCCAGCAGGAATCCGCTCTCGTCGAGGAAGATCAGCGAGGCCCCCGCGCGCGAGGCGTTTTTTTTACCTTGGGCCAAGTCATTTTGACCCAACGTCGGATGGCCTCTTCGTCTCGCTCGATGGCCCGCCGCTCCGGTTTCTGAGGGCTCCAGCCCAGAGACCTCAACAAGCGCCCGATGTGGTCGACGTGATACTGAACGCCGAAGTTGCGGGAGATGACTTGAGCGACTCGGGGGCAGGTCCACAGATCCGTGGCATAGCCCGCCGTGCGAGCGCCTCGCAGAAGGAGCGTTTCCAAGGCGGCCCGAGCGGCCCGGTCCAGCTTCCAAGGACGGCCGGGGGTTGGCCGGGCGCGAAGCGCTTCTGGTCCGCCTGCCAAGAACTGCGCTTTCCAGAGACGAACGCTCCGCCGGTTGATTCCGAGCTGTCGCGCGATCTCGACGGGCTGAAATCCCTCCTGGAAAAGCGAGATGGCCTGCATGCGTCTTTGTTCGAGGAGTTTCGGATCGCCGGATGGTCTCATGTTTGGCCTCCGGCTATCATGATAGGGGTTTTTTTATACAGGTGTCAATAAGTGATTGAGTTATCTGTCACCGAATTCGAATTCGGAAGAGGGGGTTTAGGAGGTGGGCGAGGGCGACGAGAGTCACTCCGCCGATGACGTTGAACCAGAGATAAGGAATTTCGGTGAAAAAGAAACAGGCCATAACGACGGCCTCGGCGACCAGGGCGGCGACGAAAGTGGCGTGGCCGCCGACCCTCTTGAAATAAAAGGCGATGAGGAACATCCCGAGAATCGTCCCGTAAAACAGCGAGCCGAGGATGTTCACGGCTTCGATCAGGGAGCCGAGGTGGTTGGCGAACTGGGCGAAGGCGATGGCGTAGACCCCCCAGAAAATCGTGGCCGCCTTGGAGGCCCGGAGATAATGCCGCTCCGAGGCGTTTTTCCGGAAGATTCTCTTATAGAGGTCGACGACGGTGACCGAGGCCAGGGCGTTGAGCTCGGCGGCCGAGGCGGACATCGAGGCCGAGAGGATCGCCGCCAGGATCAGGCCCAGAAGACCGGCCGGCAGATAGTTCGTGACAAAGCTCAAGAAGATGTAATTCGTGTCGTTGGTCTCGGCCAGGGGGTTCCTCTGCTTGATGAGCTTGAGCGCCTCCCGGCGAAGGCCGAGCTCGGATTCCCGCGTCTGGAGGACTTTGCGGAGGGCGTCGTCGGCTTCCGCGTTTTTCTCGCCCTCGATCGCCGACAGCATCGTCCGGAGCTCGGCCTGCTTCTCCTTGTTCAGCCGGGCGTAATCGCTCTCCAGGGCGGTATAGGCCTGGCCGTAGGAGCTCGCCTTCACCGCCGCCGTCTCGACCGGGTTGAAGAACAGCGGCGGCGTCACGAACTGGTAGAAAACGAAGATCATCGCCCCGATAAAAAGGATGACGAACTGCATCGGGACCTTGAGGACGCCGTTCGCCAGGAGCCCCTTCCGGCTCTCGGCGATCGACCTTCCGGTGAGATAGCGCTGGACCTGGGACTGGTCCGTCCCGAAGTACGACAGGGCCACGAAGGCCCCGCCGATGAGTCCCGACCAGAAATTGTAGCGGTCCTTCCAGTCGAAGGCGAAATTGATGATGTTCAGCCGGCCGAGCTTCCCGGCCACGGCGACGGCGTTCGAGAAGGAGACGTCCTCCGGAAGGCGGCGAAAAATCATGTAGAAGGCCGTCCCCATCCCGGCCGTGATGATCATCATCTGGAGGAGATGGGTCTTGCTGACGGCGTCCGTCCCGCCCGAGGCCGTGTAAAGGATGACCAGCCCGCCGGTCATGAAGATCGTCAGCCGGAAATCCCAGCCGAGGATGACCGATATGATCAGGGCCGGGGCGAGGATCGTGAACCCGGCGGCCAGGCCGCGCTGGATGAGGAAGAGGATGCTCCCCAGGGCCCGGTTCTTGAGGTCGAACCGCTGCTCCAGAAACTCGTAGGCCGTGTAGACCTTGAGCCGGTGGTAGATGGGAACGGCCGTGATCGACAGGATGACCATGGCCACCGGCAGGCCGAAGTAGAACTGGACGAACCGCATCCCGTCGACGTAGGCCTGTCCCGGGGTGGAGAGGAAGGTGATGGCGCTCGCCTGAGTGGCCATGATCGAAATCGTGACCAAGTACCAGGGCGTCGATTTGTTCGCCAGAAAAAAACCCTGAATGTCCTTCTTGCCCCGGGTCTTCCAGACGCCGTAGGCGGCGACGAAACCGAGGAACGCGCCCAGGACGATCCAATCGACGGTCCGCATCGGCTAGCCGTTCAAGAGCTCTTCGTAGAAGGCCTCGTACTGGGGGATGATCCGGTCCGCGTCGAAATTCTCCTCGGCCCGCCGCCGGGCCTGGACGCGGAACCGCTCGAGCCGGGCCGGGTCGGTCAAGAGTTCGACGGCCCTGGCGGCCATGCCTTCGACGTCGCCGACCGGCCGAAGATACCCCGTCTCGCCGTCGACGATGACCTCGGGCAGGCCGCCGACGTCGGCCGCGACGACCGGGACGCCGCAGTTCATCGCCTCCAAGGCCGTCAGTCCGAAACTCTCCTCCTCGCTCGGCAGGAGAAACAGGTCGGTGCAGAAAAAGAGGGGCTCGAGCTGGTCCTGCTCCCCCAGGAAATGGACGTCCGAGGAGAGGCCCATCTCCCGGACCTGCCATTGGATGTGGGGGCGCTCCGGACCGTCGCCGATGAACAGGAGGACGGCCGGCATCCGCTCCCGGACCTTGGCGAAGACCCGGACGACGTCGCCCACCCTTTTCACCGGACGGAAGTTCGAGGCGTGCATTAAGATCTTCTCGCCCTCGGGAGCGAAGGCCGTCCGGGAGCAGGCGTCGCGGTTCCGGTCGGGGCGTTCGAGCTCGATGAAATTGGGGATGACCCGGATGTCGCGCGGGACATCGAACTCCTGGATCGTCCGCCGCTTGAGATACTGGGAAACGGCCGTCACGCCGTCCGACTGTTCGATGGCGAACTTGACGACCCGGCGGAAGGACGGGTCGGCCCCGACGAGGGTGATGTCCGTCCCGTGGAGGGTCGTGACCGTCTTGAGCCGCTTGGCGTTGACGATCTGTTTGGCCAAATATGCGCTGGCGGCATGGGGAAGGGCGTAGTGGGAGTGGATGATGTCCAGGCCGCGGGTCTCGGCGAGCTCGACAAGCTTGGTTGCCAGTCCCAGCTCGTAGGGCGGGTACTTGAACAGGGGATACGAGGCCACATCGACCTCGTGGAGATAGACGTTTTGATGGAAAACGCGCAGCCGGAACGGAGGGGCGTAGCTCACGACGTGGATCTCGTGCCCCTTCTGGGCCAGGCCGATGGCCAGCTCGGAGGCCACGACCCCGCTCCCGCCGTGGGTGGGGTAGCAGACGATGCCGATGTTCATCTTTA
>VGJF01000283.1 GCA_016867585.1 Candidatus Aminicenantota bacterium
TCCTGGGACAGATCCGGCGCTGGAAGGCCGTCGGTGGCCCGGACCGGCCGATCGTCCTCCTCTCGCGCGAAGTCAACTCGGGAACCCACATCTTCTTCAAGGAGCACGTCCTCCGCCGGGGAAAAGCCAAGGGGCCGGAAGAGTTCGCCCCCGCGGCCCTCATGATGCCCTCCTCCTACGCCATCGCCGAGGAAGTCGCCCGCAACGAAAACGCGATCGGCTACTACGGTTTGGGATACATCAGCCCGCGCCAGAAGGTCGTCGCCGTGGCCAGGGACGAGAACTCGCCGGCGGTTTTCCCCGACTTGGAGACGATCCGGACGAACGCCTACCCCATCTCCCGGCCCCTCTACCTCTTCACCCGGGGCGAGCCCGGGGGGGCGGTCAAGGCCTTTCTCGGCTTCGCCCTTTCCCCGGAGGGGCAGGACATCGTCGTCAAGACCGATTTCGTCCGGGTCAAATGAGGCCGCGATGAAGCGCTCCCTCCGCCGGGCCAAGGAATTCGCCCTCGAGCGGCTGCTGTTTCTCTCCGGGACGGCCTCGGTCGTCTTCGTCGTCCTCATCTTCGTCTTTCTCCTCCGCGAAGGCGCGGCCGTTTTCGGCCATGTCTCCCTCGGCCACTTCTTGGGCGCCAAGTTCTGGTACCCGATCTCGAGCCCGGCCAAACTCGGCATCCTTCCCCTGATCCTCGGCTCTCTCCTCGTGACCGCGGGAGCCTTGGCCATCGCCGTCCCCCTCGGCATCGCCGCCGCCTTTTACATCGCCGAGGTCGCCCCGAAAAGGCTCCGGACGGTCCTGAAGTCGTGCGTCGAGATCCTCTCGGCCATCCCCTCGGTCGTCCTCGGCTTCCTGGGCATCACCCTCCTCGTTCCCTTCCTCAAGAATTTCCTCGGCCTGCCGACCGGTCTGACGGCCTTCTCCGGCTCGCTCATGCTGGCCTTCATGGCCATGCCGACGATCATCACGATCAGCGAGGACGCGATCAACGCCGTCCCTCGAGAGTACAAGGAAGGGGCCGTGGCCCTCGGCGCGACGCACTGGCAGACGCTCGTCCGGGTCGTCATCCACGGGGCCTTTCCCGGGATCATCGCCGCGGCGATGCTCGGCATCGGCCGGGTCATCGGGGAAACGATGGCCGTCATGATGGTCACCGGCAACGCGGCCGTCATCCCCCGGACGATCTTCGAGCCCGTCCGGACGCTGACGGCCACGATCGCCGCCGAAATGGGCGAGGCGGCCCAGGGGACGCCCCATTACCACGCCTTGTTCGCCGTCGGGATCGTCCTCTTCCTCATCTCCTTCGCCATCAACCTGACCGCCGACCTGTTCCTCAACCGGGGGAAAAAGCGATGAGGAACGAGAGCCTCAAGCAGAGACTCGGCTTCGGCGTCCTTCTCCTGGCCACCCTGATCGTCGTCGTCCCCGTCCTGTCCATCCTCGTCCTCATCCTCCTCAAGGGCTGGGGGGCGCTGTCCTGGAAGTTTCTCCTGACCATGCCCCGCGACGGCATGCGGGCCGGCGGCATCTTCCCGGCCATCGTCGGGACGACGTATCTCGTCTTCGTCTCGATCGCCTTCGCCCTGCCGATCGGGGTCATGGCCGCCGTTTACCTCAGCGAATACGCCCGCGACAACTGGCTGACCCGGACGATCAACCTGGCCATCATCAACCTGGCCGGCGTCTCCTCGGTCGTCTACGGCCTTTTCGGCCTGAGCCTTTTCGTCATCTTTCTCAATTTCGGGGTCTCGATCATCGCCGGCGCCCTGACCCTCGGCATCATGACCCTGCCGGTCATCATCACCACGACCCGGGAGGCCCTTCGGGCGGTCCCGCACGCCTACCGCGAAGTCAGCCTCTCCCTGGGGGCCTCGCGGTGGCAGACCGTCCGCCATGCCGTCCTCCCCCGGGCCCTCCCGGGCATCCTGACGGGGGCGATCCTGAGCATCGGGAGGGTCGCCGGAGAGACCGCTCCGATCCTCTTCACCGTGGCCGCCTTTTATCTTCCCAAGCTGCCGACCTCCCTTTCGGACCAGGCCATGGCCCTGCCCTACCACCTCTACGTCATCACGACCCAGATCCCGGGGATTCCCGAGAGCTACCGCTACGGGACGGCCCTCGTCCTCATCGGGCTCGTCCTCGTCATGAACATCACGGCCGGCGTCCTCCGGGCCAGGTACAGGAAAAAGCGATGACCGCCGGCGGGGTCAAAATCTCCGTCCAAGATCTCAGCGTGACCTACGGCCGGGTCCGGGCCTTGAAGGGGCTCTCGATCGACGTCCTCGACGGCGAAATCCTGACGATCATCGGGCCGTCCAACTCCGGGAAGACCTCGTTTCTCCGCTGCCTGAATCGGCTGATCGACCTGGACGCCCAAGCCAAGGTCAGGGGCCGGATCCGTCTTGACGAAGAGGACATCCGGAACGGCCTTTCCTCCGAGGACCTCCGGAAGCGGGTCGGGATGATCTTCGCCATGCCCATCCCCCTCCCCCTCTCGATCCGCGACAACATCACCTACGGACCGCGGATGTCG
Source organism: Candidatus Aminicenantota bacterium (assembly GCA_016867585.1). Taxonomy (GTDB): domain Bacteria; phylum Acidobacteriota; class Aminicenantia; order Aminicenantales; family UBA4085; genus JAAZPG01. The sequence continues at coordinate 2,531 of VGJF01000283.1, forward strand.
GGTCAGATCGACAAGGCCGCCCTCGAGAGGATCGTCGTAGAAAGCCTTCGGGCGGCCTATTTGTGGGACGAAGTCCGGGACCGCCTCGGCCAACCCGCCCAAAAGCTTTCCGGCGGGCAGCAGCAGCGGCTCTGCATCGCCCGGACGCTGGCCCTCAATCCCGAGGTCATCCTCTTCGACGAGCCGACCTCGGGCCTCGACCCCATCTCGACGGCCAAGGTCGAGGAGGCCATGATCGAGCTCCGGAAGGCGAAGACGATCATCCTCGTCACGAACAACACGAAGCAGGCGGCTCGGGTCGGAAGCCGGACGGCCTTCTTCCTCATGGGGGACATGATCGAGCTCGGGCCCACGGCGGACATGTTCACCGTCCCCCGGGACCGGCGGACGGAAGATTATATCGTCGGACGGTTCGGATGAATCGAAAAACGGGGGACATGTTCGCCAATTCTCCGGAATTGGGTACGTGTCCCCGCGTTTTGCGACCGACGAATCCTCCGGAATTCGGCGACGGCGAGAAAGTGAAGATCAGGGCTGAAAACCTCAACCTCTGGTACGGGGACTTCCAGGCCCTCATCGACGTGACCATGGCCGTCCGCGAAAAGTCGATCACGGCCTTGATCGGCTCGTCGGGCTGCGGGAAATCGACCCTTCTCCGCTGCCTCAACCGGATGAACGACCTCATCGACGACGTCCGGATCGAGGGCTCGGTCAGGGTCGACGGCCGGGACATCTACGCCTCGGCCGGCGACCTGCCGGCCCTCCGGAAGAAGGTCGGGATGGTCTTCCAGCGCCCGAATCCCTTCCCCCTGAGCATCTACGAAAACGTCGCCTTCGGGCCCCGCGTCCACCACCAGGCCAAGGGGGGCGAACTCGACGGCCTCGTCGAGGAGAGCCTCCGGGCCGTCGATCTGTGGGACGTTCTCAAGGACCGGCTCCGGGAGAACGCCCTGAAGCTCTCCCTCGAGCAGAAGCAGCGGCTGTGCATCGCCCGGCTCGCGGCCGTCAAGTCCGAAGTCGTCCTCATGGACGAGCCCTGCTCGGCCCTCGACCCCTATGCGACGATGAAGATCGAGGACCTCATGAGGCTCCTCAAGGCGAAGTTCACGATCGTCATCGTCACCCACAACATGCAGCAGGCCGCCCGGGTCTCGGACGAGACGGGATTCATGCTCCTCGGCGAGCTCGTCGAGTTCGGGGCGACGACCGACATCTTCACCCGTCCCCGGGACAAACGGACGGAGGACTACATCACCGGCCGCTTCGGCTGATTCGGAAGAAAGGGCGCCCGCAACATCGCGTAAGCGAGAATTTCCTCCCTAAGTTTCCGTCTATTTATTGGAAAACAAGGAAGGGCACGAAAAAGAAAATGATGTATAATATGCTTCATAATGAAGCGATCCATTAGGCACGGCGGACGAAAAGTGAAAACAATCTCTGTCCACGGGCTCGACCCCGAAGCCGAAAAGCGGCTTCTCCAACGAGCCCAAAGCCAGAACACCAGCCTCAACAAGGCCGTGAAATCGCTC
>VGJF01000284.1 GCA_016867585.1 Candidatus Aminicenantota bacterium
ACTTGGCGTACTCGGCCCAGTTCATCCCGAACTGGAACTCCATCGTGATCCCGGTCACGACCCCCAGGACGAAATTGATCAGGAAGAGCTTCCCCCAGAATTTCGCCATCCGGAGGAATTTCTCGTTCCCCGAGCGGACGTATTTCCACTCCCACCAGGCGACGAGCCAGACGAGGCCCAGGGTCAGGGGGACGAAGATGAAGTGGAACATCACCGTCAGGGCGAACTGGAGCCGGCTCAGACCGACGACGGCTTCGGTCATGGGGACGTCCTCCTTCCTTTTTTCGCAATAAGAGGTTCTCTTCCATTCGGTGTGGGTTCATGAAGCCGGGGCGACGGCCTCGCTCCCAGGTCCGGTTCTTCACGCCCCCCCGAGGCCCGACGGCTCGGCGGCGAAGAACTCGCGTCCCGGCCCATCATTTTACGGGCGTTCGTCGGGACGCTCAGACAGCTTCGCCGGCCGGCTTCTTCCGATCCGGCTTCCCTCGCCGTCAGGGTCGGGAGGGCTAAACCGGACATGTCCGTTCGGTCCGTCGCCCCGGCTTCTCGATATTCACCCACACCTAACGGAAGAGAGTCCATGAAGAAAAACGCCGAATCGGGAACGGGCTGTTTCTCGAACCCCGGCCCCTGCCAAGACAGGGCGAGGCCTTCGTCGCCGGTCCGGTTGAAATAGCGGATCCGGACGGGATGAAGGCCGGCGGCCAACGCCGCGACGCCGCGCCGCTCGGCCATCGAGTGAAGGCCGTCGTTGTCGACGACGATGTCGCCGCCGATATCGAGGCGGCTTCCGTCGTCGGAAGCGAGAAAGAAGACATAAACCCCGTCGGCGGGGACGCGGACGTACCCCGAGAATTCAAGACCGCAATTCTCCTTCCGCTTTTTCACCGCGAGGTCGAGATGGGCGGCACTCCCCCCGGCGCGGGCCCTGAGCTTTGCGAAATCGGGGACGGCGTCCCACTCCCCCTCGTAGTAGGCGTACCGGAGGCCGGGCCGGACGGCGGCGGCCTGCGCGGCGGGACGCGGCGCCACCTTGGTGAACTTCGCCCGGGCCGTCCCGCTGACCGCCTTTCCGCCCCGGAAACATCTTCCGGCCACGACCGCCGTCTCCGTCAAGAGGACCGGGCCCGAGGCGACGGGCGAGGAGGCCGACGGCTCCGTCCCGTCGATCGTGTAGCGGACCTCGACGTTTTCCCGGTCCGAAGACACTTCGACCTCGAGCGCGTCGATGAAGATATCCGCCTCAGCGGAGATCGAGGGCGGATCGCTGACGTCGAGTTTCCCGGCGATGTCCAGGACGACGACGCTCGAGACCGGGTCGGGCGCGGCGGCGGGAAGCCGGATCAGGACGGCGTCCTCGGCCCGCGACACGGCCAGCTTGCGGCCGGGATCGGCCAGGAGGTAGGCCCGGCGCGGCTTGTTCAAGAGGCCCGGAACGGCGAGCGTCCCGTCGGCCGGCCAGTCGAAGACATGGAGGTAGAGGCGGACGCCGCCCTCGACCGGCTTCCGGGTGCACCGTCCCCACGGCAGCCCTTTGAACGGACTGGCTTGCGTCGCGTAAATCGCCTCGCCGTTCGTCTTCATCCATCGGCCGATTTCGCGAAGCCTGTCGATGCTCGCCTGGGGGAACAGCCCCTCGGCCGTCGGCCCCACGTTGAGAAGGAAATTCCCTCCCTTCGAAGCGATGTCGGCCAGCATGCGGATGAGGTCCTCGGAGGACTTCCAGTTGTCGTCGCGGGCGTTGTAGCCCCAGTTGTCGTTCATCGTCATGCAGGTTTCCCAGTCTACCCCCGCCAATCCCGTGGCCGGGATCTGCTGCTCGGGCGTGCCGAAGTCGCCGGCCGACTCCTTGTCGGCCGAAAAGCCCTCCATCCCTCCCCGGCTCGCCCCGACGCGGTTGTTGATGATCGTCCTGGGCTGCAGGCCGCGAACGTAGTCATAGAGGTCGCGGCCGCGCATCTCGTTCCACGTCGCCTCCCACTCGCCGTCGAACCAGACGACTCCGATGTCGCCGTATTTCGTCAGGAGCTCGCGGAGCTGGCCCTTCATGTGCCCGACGTAGCGGTCCATGTCCGCCCCCTCGGCCGGGCGGTCCTTCTCCCACGGCCGCCGAGGCAGATAGTCCGGATGGTGCCAATCCATGATCGAGTGGTAGAAGCAGAAGACGATCCCGGCCTCGCGGCAGGCGTCGCTCAGCTCCTTGATGATGTCCCGCTTGAAGGGCGCGGACATGACGTCGAAGTCGGTCAGGGCGGAGTCGAAGAGGCAGAAGCCGTCGTGGTGCTTGGAGGTGATGACGATGTAGCGCATCCCGGCGTCCTTGGCCATTTGGACCCATTCCCGGGCGTCGAATTTCACGGGATCGAACCGGCCGACGAACTTGTCGTAGACGCCGATCGGGATCTGGGCGCTGTGGCGGATCCACTCGCCGTAGTTCGTCTTCCCGCCCCAGGCCCCCGCGGGGATGGCGTAGAGGCCCCAGTGGATGAACAGGCCGAAGCGGGCCTCGCGCCACCATTTCATCCGGGCGTCGTGCTCGGCCGCGGTCTCCGGGGCAAGAGGGGCCGGCCGCTCGGCTTGGAGGCCGGACCGCTCGGCCGTTCCGGGCTCTTCCGCGGCCGGCGGCTCGGGCCGCGAGCAGGCGAAGGGGAGGAGCGCGGACCAGGCCAGGGCGAGGGAGAGGATAAGGGCCGCTGGGTGAGCTTTCATCGGACACCTCCGCTGTCGAGAGACGCGAAGGTTTAATAGCGGAAAGGGCCGGTCGCTGTCAACCGCCTTCCGTCAACCGCGCCGACCGCCGGATTTCAAACCGTGCTTTCGATGAGGACCAAATCGGAAGCCAGCCCCACGGCGGCGTAGAGACGGGAGAGCTTGGCAACGCTCGGCACCGACCTGCCCTGCTCGTAACGGGCATAAGCGTTGACGGACTTCGCGCCCAGGCGGGAGGCAACCTCGGCAAGGCTCAATCCGGCCCGGGCCCGAGCCCGGCGGAGGAGGAGCGCGGCCAGCACCGCGTCGTCATCGGCACCGACTTCGAAATTCCCGCCCCCGCCCGCATAGACCTTCGCTTGGAATCCGGGCTTATTGACCAAAGCCTCGATGGCGTCGGCAATCATCCGGCGAGCGTCGGCTTGCGAGCGCCCCTGCGTCGCGACGTCGAGGATCGGGACTTCGGCGGCCCAGAATCGGCCCGACCGGAAAGCGCGACCGATGAACCTCAATGTTGTCCTCCACCCGCCGAACGCATAATCGCCCGCGCGGTGTATTCGTTGATCTCCCGATGCCTCGGGACGGCGATCTCGTACTCACCCCGAGCCCAGATGTCGTGTCGCCCGCCTCTCCGGACGAGCAACCACCCGAGGGATCGGAGTCTCTCTTCGAGTTCGCGTCGCTTCATGAGGAATATACACTAATACGTGTAAATGTCAAGGCCGATCCTCGAAATATCCGCCGTATGCGTTTCCATGAGAAAAGACGTCAGAATCGGCGCGAATCTCTCTCTTCGACTGAAAAGAAGAGAGCCCGAGAATTCAGGACTTGAAGATCTTCTCGACTTCCTTGGCGGCGTTCTGAATGGCTTCCTTGACCTGGGGGAGTTTTTCCTTCCCGGCCTGGCGGGCCTTCTGGCCGATCGTCCGGCCGAGCTCGCCGAGCAGGCGCATGACGTCGCGCATCTCGTCGCGGAATTCGGTCGACCATCCGCCCCACCAGTTCTTCATCTGGTCGCGGATCTCGGAAGCCTCCTTCGATTTTTCGGCCAGGAAGGCCAGCCCGGCCTCGGTGATCGTGTAGGTCTTCTTGCCTTCCTTGGCCTCCGAGGTCACGTAGCCCCCCTCCTCGAGCCATTGGAGCGTCGGATAGACGGCCCCCGGACTGGGAGCGTAGAAGCCCCCCGTTTTCTCCTCAAGCTCGCGGATGATTTCGTACCCGTGGCGCGGCTTTTCCTTCAAAAGATCGAGAATCAAGTACTTGAAGTCCCCTTTATGGAAGAGCCGCTCGCCCCGCGTCCAATATCCGTATCTGCCTCGATGG
>VGJF01000285.1 GCA_016867585.1 Candidatus Aminicenantota bacterium
GCGTACCAATGCTTGGATCTATTGGGGAAAGTTCACCTAAGGGTCCCATTATGATAGAATCCGCACCTAAAGCAATCATCGTGGCGGCGCTATGTGCTTTATATGGAATCAAAACGGAAAAACTTTTACAATATTCGCGGATTAAACTTACTAATCTCCACGGTAGAATAATATCTCCTCCAGCGCTATAGAGAAATAGATCAATTTTATTAACTTTCCCAATTCTTTTTAGATGGGCATAAAAAATAGGTATCGTATCGAGAGCTATCTTAGCCGCTAGCGGAGGTTGTTTATCAGAAGTCACATAGGTAATTACCCTAGAGCTTCTCGTATCTTCAATTTTTGAAATAAAGCTTTTTATACTTTCTGGCATTTTTTTCTCCATATAATCTGAAAAACCATATTTCTGTGCCTTTTATCTATTTCAAAATATAATAGACATTTCTTTTTTTTGCGTAAAATCTCGACGACTTAAATACCATAAAAGAATTAGATTGTCTTATTCAATCATATTTAAAAGACTTCTGTCAATCTGAAAAAATTGGGAATCCGATTAATCGCAAATGTATGTTCAATTTCCGTTCACTCGTGCGATAAACAACGCCAAAGAGGAACAAACGGTGGGATAAAAAAATAGTGCCTTGTTGGTTTTTATGAAATATCAGAAAGACTATATAAAATCGCCAGTAATAGCCCTGGTTGGACTAAAAAGTACGCAGATCTAGAATTCGGTCTAGCCGATAAAGTGAGGGCAACGCAGAAATAGTCCGATGCTCTCCGGTGTGAATAATTTGTGAATATTTACGAGGAACTTAGCGGAACTCAGAGGAACCAAAAAGAACCAAAAAGAATTCACAAGTTATTGATAAATAAGCCGAATACGTTGATTAATAACAAATTACCTTAAATCCCCAAAATCGAATTAAGAGTCCGCTGCTCTACCAATTGAGCTAACGGGCCATGAGGCGTCGTATTTTAGCGGAGGGGGGATTCCTTGTCAAACGGACGGGCCGGGGGCTATAATCCGGCCGGAAGGAACCTCCATGTCCCTGCCTCTCGCCCTGGCCCTCTTCGGCGCCCTGGCCGTCGTCCTGACCTTCGTCCTCTGGCTGTTGTTCCGCGTCCAGGCCGCCAAGCTCGAGGAGATCCGCCGCGACCGGACCGAAAACCAGGCCCTCGCCCTGATGCAGCAGCAGATCGGCCATCTCTCCCAGGCCGTCAATCAGCAGGTCCAAGCCGTCAACGACCAAATCCTCAGGACGACGGCCCTCGTCGCCGAGCAGATGCAGGCCATGAGCGGCCAGCTCGTCAAGACGACCGGGACGATCGGCCAACAGATCCAGACGATGCAGAGCCAGTTCCGGGAGACGACCGGCCAGATCGGGCAGAACCTCGGCGAGGTCAAGTCCCATCTCGGCAAGGTCGAGGTCGTCACCCGCGAGGTCCTCGAGAAATCGCGGAACATCGCCGCCCTCGAAGACCTCCTCCGGGCCCCGAAGTTCCGCGGGGGGATGGGGGAGCTTTTCCTCGGCGACCTCCTCCAGCAGATCCTCCCCCCGGCGAACTACGAGCTCCAGTACAAATTCAAAAGCGGCGAGACCGTGGACGCCGTGGTCAAGATCGGGGCGAACCTCGTCCCCATCGACTCGAAGTTCCCTCTCGAGAACTTCCGGAAGTTCGTCCAGGAGGAGGGCGAACGGGAGAAGGCGGCCCATCGGAAGAAGTTCGCGGCCGACGTCCGGAGGCACGTCGACGCCATCGCCGCCAAATACATCCTCCCCGACGAGGGGACCTACGCCTTCGCCCTGATGTACGTCCCGGCTGAGAACATCTACTACGAGACGATCATCCGGGACGAGGCCTTCGGCGAGGAGAAGAGCCTTTACGGCTACGCTCTCCAGAAGAAGGTCATCCCCGTCTCGCCGAACTCCTTCTACGCCTACCTCCAAGTCATCGTCCTCGGCCTCAAGGGGCTCCAGGTCGAAAAATCGGCCAAGGAGATCCTCCAGTCCCTTTCCCGACTGGGCGGCGACCTGGCCCGCTTCCAGGGCGACTTCGACCTCGTCGGAACCCATCTCGGGAACGCCCGGAGCAAGTACGAAGACGCCGAAAAACGGCTCGGCAAGATCGCCGACAAGGTCGAGAAACTCGGGGGGGGACAGGCGGCGGCCGCCCTCCCAGAGGGGGGAACGACGGCCGCGGCCGAAGAGGCCGGCCGGGACGACGGCCGCTCCTAGGCCTGGGCGGCCAACTGCTCAAGCTCGGCGGCCATCTCGGGCGTGCCGATGAAGACGAGGACGTCGCCGGCGGCGATTTCGGACGTTTGGGGCGGGTTGAAAGCGAACTCCTTGCTCCCGCCGCGCCTGACGGCGACGAGAAGCGCGCCCGTCCGGATCTCCAGGGAGACCTCGGCGATCGTCCGTCCGGCGAGCCTCGACCCGGCCGGAATCGCGACCTCGTCGAAGCGGAGGACCCGCTCCCTTTCCCGGAGCATGAGGTCGAGAAAGGTCGTCACCGCCGGCCGGATCATCTCCGAGACCATCCGCATCCCGCCGATGAAGGTCGGCGAGATGACGGCGTCGGCCCCGGCCTTTTTCATCTTGGGGTGGGACTTGACGTCGGTCCCCTTGGCCACGATCCGGAGTCCGGGATTCAGCCCGCGGGCCGTGACCGTGACGAACAAATTGGCCTCGTCGGTCGGGAGGGAGCAGATGATCCCCTTGGCCCGCTCGATGCCCGCCCGGCGGAGGACTTCGTCGTCGGACGGGTCCGCCTCGACGGACAGGACGTCCCCGAGGTCCTTCAGCCTGGCCAGGCGCTCGGCCGAGGCGTCGACGACGACGAAGGGCTTCCGGGTGGCGATGAGCTCCCGGACGATCGTCTGGGCGGTTTCGTCGCCGCCGCAGACGATGTAGTGGCCGCTGAGCCTGGCGATGGCTTTCTCCATCTTGCGCCTCCCAAGGATGTTCCGGAGCTCCCCCTCGACGACGAAGGCCGTGATCGAAGAGACGGCATAGGCGATCGTCCCCAGGCAGAGGAAGATGTAGACCGTGGTGAAGATCCGGGCCGCCGGGTTGGCGCTCAGGTCCCGGATCTCCCCGTAGCCTACCGTGGCGATGGTGATGGCCGTCATATAGACGCTGTCGAGGATCGACCAGGCCCGGCCGCCGAGGACCTTGAACCCCGCGACCCCGAGGCCGAAGACGACGGCAAATATCGTCAGCGAGGTCAAGATTCGGTTGCGGGCGCCCATTGGGATGTGAGCTGGCGTGCCTGAGAGGATTCGAACCTCCGACCTACGGCTCCGGAGGCCGTCGCTCTATCCAACTGAGCTACAGGCACGCCTCCGGAATGCGCCTCATTTATAGCCTAATCGAGGCCCGAAGGCAAGGGCCGACATCCCCGGCATCCCTCTTGCCTCATGGAAAAAAATGGAAGAAAATCCCGTCCCTGAGGTCTAAAGGATGATTGCCATGAAGGAGGAGTCCATCATGCCGAAGCGTCTCGTCCCCGGTCTTCTGGTCTTCGCCCTCGTCTTCACCCTGGGGGCCCAACAGCCGCCCCAGCAGGCCCCCTTGAAGCTTGAAGACGTCCAGAAGGCCCTCTCCCTGGTCGACAAACCCCAACCCGTGCCCGAAAAGTACAAGGCCGGGTTCGAGGCCATCAACGCCAAAGACACGATGGCCATGCTGTCTTTCGTGGCCTCCGACTGGACGGAAGGCCGCGATACGGGCTCGAAGGGCTACGTGCTGGCCTCGGATTACGTCGCCTCCCTCTATAAGATGTGGGGCATCAAGCCCGGCGGCGACATGCCCGCGGCCGGCTTCGGCCAGAGGGGCGGCGGCCAGCGCGGCGCGGCCCCGGCGGCCCCCCGGGAACGGAGCTACTTTCAGGAATTCGCCCTGAGGCTGACCTCGGACGTCCGGAGCACGGCCTGTCTCGAAGTCCAGAGGGGCGGTTCGGTCAAGAAACGGGAATTCCAACCGGGCGTC
>VGJF01000286.1 GCA_016867585.1 Candidatus Aminicenantota bacterium
GTCCCCGATCCGGGCGTGACCCGGACCCAAGGGGCCGCCGCCGCCGTCCAGTTGAGCGTCCCCGTCCCGGAATTCGAGACAACGACCTTCTGGGCCTCCGTGAGGGGGCCTCCCGGGACGGCCCCGAAATTCAGGACGCTCCGGGAGACGGCGATCGCCGGCGTTCCGCCGGCCGCGTGGCGGATGACGACCGGCCCGCCGGAATAAGCCCGGTTGCTGTTGAGCCCGTCGTTGACAATCGCGTAAAGCCAATATGACCCGGCGGGGACAGCCGACGTGTCCCAGTTGTGGCTCGTCGCCCCTGCCGCCAAGTTCGCGGCGATGAGCGTCCCGTCAAAGCCGGAGTCGTTCGTGTCGTAATAGAGCGAAACGGCCGGGGCGCCGTCGGCGTCGTCAAGAGTCCAGGTGGCGAGGAACGAGGCGTCGGCCGTCCAATCGGCCGTGATCTTGACGTCGTCGAAAAAGAAAGCCCGCAGGTCGCTGAACTCGTGGGGGTCGATCCGGAAGCTGTCGACCATGCCCGTCCAGCCCGAATGGGAGGGGCTGGACGCTCCCGCCTCGAGCTCTATCTTCCGCAGGTCGCGGACGAACGTCTGCCGGACCCACCGGTCTCCGGCGTGGCGGACGATGAAGGCCTTGGCCACGTTCTCGGCCGTCTCGGAATCGACCTTCCAGACGACCCGGGCGATCGACCCGTCGTTCGGGCTGGACGGGCCGCCCAGGCCCATGGAAAAGACGAGGTTGTGGTATTTCGAGGTATCGATCGGGCGCATCGCGCCCCTCAACGTCGGCGGCCAGAAATGAATGAAGCGGACGATCGGGTCGCCGACGTTTCCCGGCGAGGGAGGCGCGGCCGTGCCATGAAAAACCGTCGCGTTATTGAAGGGATTGCCGTTGAGGTCCTGGACGTTGAGGGGGACGAACCGGCCGTTTTCGACGTTGTCCGTCCGCTCGACGTCCTGGGGATTGGCCATGTCCCAGGGGTCGCCCCACACCGCGCTGACGTAATCCTCGTCGCTTCCCGCGGCGGTCGGCTTGGTGAAATCCACAATCGGCTGCTCGGTGACGGCATAGAAGCCGGCCGAGTAGACGAAATTCGCCGTCCCGGTCGGCGCGACGGCGATGTAGTAATTTCCCGCGGCCAGGGCGCCGGCCAGAAAGGTGCGGCTCGTCCCGGCGACGTTCCGGGCCAATTGACCGAGATTTCCGTTGGCGGCGCTCGCATCGTTGTCGAGAAAGATATCGACGTTCCCCGGAAAGCCTCCCCAGGTGATCGTCCGCTCGTAAGCCGGTCCGCCCTCGACGATCCGGATCCAGTCGATTCGGATTTCCTTGTCCCGGAAGACGATCGGGTCGAAGCGGAGGGAGTCGACGCGGCCGGCCCACGGGTCGTTTCGATATCCGGGCAAGGCAAGAATCCCCAGGGCGGGAATGTCGATGATGTGGATCGCCCAGTTGTTGTAGGCCGGAAAGAGGTTCGAAATCGTCAGCCCGCCGTTGGGCGTCAAGGCCGTCTGATACATCGTCTCCTTCGACCAGAGGAGCTTCGATTGCGGCCAGCCTTCGATATCGGGCTGAAGATAGATCCGGACGGCGAAATATTTGTACTTATCGGCGTCGATCGGGAAGAGGGCGCCGAATTTGTTCCCGTGGGGATCGGCGCCCGGATAAGCCGAATCGAGAAGGGTGATGTTCGCCGCCGAATAGGTCGGCGTCGGGCCGGCCGTCGGCGCCGTGGTCGCCGTGAACAAGCCGCCCGAGAACGTCGGATTGAGGAGGTACGAGGGCGGTTGTTCGTTCGAGACCGTCGGGAGGCCGTTGTAGATCCGGTAGCCGAGGTCGGTCCGCCGGTCCATGTCCATCCGGTCGCGCTGGACCTCGGTGGCATAGTCGGGGCAGGCCTTGACGGTGTCTTTGGCCGCCGGGGCCGTAACAGCCTGGGCGAAAAGCGCGGCCGCAGGGAAAACGAATACCAGAGCGACGGTCAGCGGTCTCTTGGCCATGGTTGGCATCCTTTTTTCCGGGGACATGATACCCTGTCCCCCATTGTTTTTACTCCCCGGGGACATCGACCGTCCCGATGAGGTTTTCCCGGCCGGCCCGGTCCCGGGCGAAGAAGAAAAGCGTCATCCCCTCGAGAAGACCGCCGGCAAAATCGGCCGGCCTGAAGCTGAATCTCCAGAGCATTTCCTCCCTCCCGGGGAAGCCGTAATAAACCCGGGCGACGTCGGCCGCGCTGCCGGCGGCGCAGCGGGCCCGGCCGACATAGGCCAGCCTTTTCTTGTTGAGGAGGGATATCGGTTCGCCGGGCCGGGCGTTTCTCCGGACGACGATCCGCGGCGGCCCGCCGTTGTCCAAGGCCCAGCCCGAGACGACGACCTCGCCTTCCGGAGCCGCGCCCGGGGTCCCGGCCGCGGGATCGATGGCCCCGAAGGGGAATTTCGGCCTGAGGATATTGAGCTCGGACGGGGGCTCGTAAATCCTCCGCTGGACGGCCAGGCGGAGAATGGCCTCGCCGTGCTCCTGGTCGGCGCAGGGCAAATCGGCCTCTCCCTCGCTCCAGCGGACGAGGGTGACGGCCAGGACGGGGCCGTAGTCGCGGCCCCGGGCGAAATTCCGGAAATAGGACAGGCCGCTGAACACGACGGAAAAAACGATGAATCCGACCCCCGCAGCGCGCTTTTCCTTCTCCCGGGCCACGGCGATCCAGCCGAGGAACAAGAGGGCCAGGAGGACGACGGCGAGGAACTTGTACCGGGGCTCGTAGGATTGGAGGACCCCGAACGGCGCCCGCGTCCAAGTCAGGGCGGCCAGAGACGCCAGAACGAAAAGCACCGCCCCCGAGAGGAACGGGCTCTTCTTGAGGAGGCCCCGGGCCGCCAGCAAAACGAGCCCGGCCATGACCAGGAGACCGGCGATCACCGAAGCGTGCGGCCGGAGAACCCCGAAATCGGCCCAGGCGCCGGCGACGGACAGAAAATACTCGACGACACCGAAAAAACGGTCTTTGAGATAAGGGAGGATGTCGGGATGGGCCGGATTCTTGACGTAGCCGCGGAAATAGAAGGCGGCCGTCAAGCCCCCGGCCAGAAGCCAAATCCCGAGCCGCCGGAGTCGCTTTCGGACGAGGAGAACCGCGGCCCCGGCGATGAAAACAAACAGCCCGTTTCCGTTGGTGTAGGCCGCGGCGACGGCCAGAACGAGGGCTCCGCCAAAGGCCGCCCCGCGGCGCTCGCCGGCCGTCTTCCCCGCCAAGAGGTCGAGCGAAAGGAAGGACAGGAAAATCACGACGACGTTCGTGAAGGCGCACATCGCCCAGAACATGAGCTGAAAATGCTGGGGTTGGAAGAGGAGAAAGAGAACGGGGAGGAAAAGGAAAAGCGGCTCCCCGCCGGCGGAGCCCCTCACGCCTCGAAACAAGACGAGGGCGATCCCGACGGCGGCCAGGTTGCCGAGGAAAGCGACGAGGACGAAGTCGATCTCGCCGCGGAGGGCGTAGAGGGCCAGGAGCGTCAGACGAAGGGTGGCGATCCGGTGCTCATTGTGCTGGCCCAGGATTTGGGCCGCTTTCCCGGCCGGCCAGTCGGGATTGGTCGAATTGATGACGAAGGCCAGGGTCGGGTAGTCGTCGCCGAAGGGGATGTCGACGGCGAAGGCGGCGAAGAACGCGAAATAGGCCGCGACCGGAGCGGCGGCCGCCAGCCGGAGAAGCCGCCGCGCTTTTGCCCGTTCGACGCCCATGTCCGTCCGGTATTCTTTCATACCGTCACGCCGTTGTCGATTCGAGGAGGGCGGCGGTTCGCCCCTATCCTATTTCTTCGAAGAATCCGGAATGGCGCGAAGCCGGACCCGATATCGCTTCGGGACGACATCGACCGCGACCTCGACCGGGACGCCGCGCCGGACGCCGTCCGTGGCGGCGAAATGGAGGACATGCCGGCCGAGGAATCCGGGGCCCGG
>VGJF01000287.1 GCA_016867585.1 Candidatus Aminicenantota bacterium
TTATATATTCTTTACTAATAATAATATATAAAGAATTGGCTGTCAAGGCCTTTTCGCTGTGAGGCGCCTGCGTGCGCCCCGGCCTTCTTCTCTCAAAAAGAAAGACGCTTCCTGTCGATCGATATTCTCAGGTTGGAATTCGGGTTCGTCGTCTATCTTGAAGCCTCCATCCCCGGATGTCAAACAATCTTGAACGAGCCGGAGGGCTGGTCTAGAATGGGCGAGGAAAGTGAGGGCGGCAAGATGACGAGGCGCGAGCGGGTTCTGGCGGCGATCGGCCATCGGGAGCCCGACCGCGTCCCCGTCGACCTGGGGGCGATGCGGTCGACGGGAATCACGGCCGCGGCCTACGGTCGGCTGAAACAATTCCTCGGCCTGAGAGAGGGTCACGTCGACGTCTTCGACGTCGTCCAGCAGCTCGCCCAACCCGAACAGGCCGTCCTCGATTATTGGGATGCCGACGTCGTCGACCTGGGACGCGTCTTTCTCACCGAAGAATCCGACTGGAAGGCGTTCACCCTTCCCGACGGACAGGCGGCCCGGATTCCGGCCTATATCAAGTTCGCGGGAGACGGGGCCGGAGGATGGCTGGCCCTGGCCGACGACGGGACGCCGATCGGGGCCATGCCCAAGGGCGCCTATTATCTCAGCCAGACGAATTTTCCTCTCAAGGATTGGGACGGCGCGGACCTCGGCGTCCTCGACCGCCTGCCCGAGCACATGGGCAAAGTCACCTGGTCGGCTCTGCCTTGCGCTCCTTACCATCTTCCCCTGACGCCCGAGCATCTGGCCGAGATCCGCCGCCGGGCCAAAACGCTTTACGAAACGACCGATTACGCCGTCATGGTCGCCTTCGGGGCCAATTTGCTGGAGTGGGGCCAGTTCTTATGCCGGATGGACCAGTTCCTCGTCGACCTCGTCGAGAACCGCCGCAAGGCCGTCGCCCTTCTCGACAAGCTTGTCGAGAGCCATCTCGCCAACCTCGAGAAGCTCCTCCCCGCGGTCGACGGATACGTCCAGATCATCCAGATGGGCGATGACCTGGGGACGCAGCAAGCCTTAGAAATTTCTCCCCGCCTTTATAGAGAAATCTTCAAGCCCCGCCAGCGGCTGATTTTTGAGACCGTGAAGAAGAAGTCGAGTCTGCGGCTCTTTCTTCATTCCTGCGGGGCCGTGGCCGACATCATTCCCGACCTGATCGAGGTCGGCGTCGAAATCCTCAATCCCGTCCAGACGAGCGCCCGGGGGATGGAGCCGGCCCGGCTCAAGCGCGAGTTCGGGAAGGACATCGCTTTATGGGGAGGGGGATGCGACACCCAGCGCATCCTGCCGCTCGGAACGCCGGCCGAAATCGCAGCCCACGTCAAGGAGCGGATCGAGGCATTCGCTCCGGGCGGCGGCTTCGTCTTCACCCAGGTCCACAACATCATGCCCCATGTCTCACCCCAAAACATCGCCGCCATGGTCGACGCCGTCCGCCGCTTTCGCTAAGATGGGGGACACATTAAAGTGTCCCCCTTCTTGATAAGGAGTTAGATGGGAGCGCAGCCGCGCCGGACCGTCCTCGAGGCGTCGGACCTCCGCAAGCGCTTCGGCGACATCATGGCCGTCGACGGCCTCTCCGTCTCGGTCGCGGAGGGCGAAGTCTTCGGCCTGCTCGGGCCGAACGGCGCCGGAAAGAGCACGACGATCAACCTCATCTGCGGCCTGCTCGCCGCGGACGGAGGGGAGGTCCGGCTCTTCGGCGAGAAGGTGACTCCCGGCGCGGAGGTCGTCAAGCGGAGGGTCGGCGTCTGCCCCCAGGACATCGTCGTCTGGCCGAAGCTGACCTGCCTCGAGCAGCTCGTCTTCACCGGCGAGATGTACGGGATGAGGGCGGCGGCGGCGCGCCGACGGAGCGATGCGCTCCTCGCCGAGCTCGGCCTGGCCGAAAAGCGTAAAAAGCCGGCCGCGATGCTTTCGGGAGGCATGAAGCGACGGCTGAATTTCGCCCTGGCTCTTGTCCACGACCCGGACGTCGTCATCCTCGACGAGCCGGAGGCCGGCCTCGACCCCCAAAGCCGGGTCATGGTCCGGGAATACATCCGGGCCATGGCGGCGCGCAAGACCGTCCTTTTCACGACGCACAACATGGACGAGGCGGAGCGCGTCTGCGACCGGGTGGCCATCATCGACCGGGGGAAACTCCTCATCCTCGACACTCCGGACAATCTCAAAAGGACCGCGGGGAGAAAAGGGGAGGGGGGAGGAACGCTCGAGGACGTCTTCATCGCCTTGACCGGCCGGAGGCTCCGCGAATGAGGGTCCTGGCCGTCTTCCGCAAAACCGTGCGGGAGCAGATGAGAGACCTGGCTTCCCTGTCCATGGTCCTCGTCCTCTGCCCCTTGTTCGTCCTCCTGTACTGGCTGATCGCCGGCGGCGGGTCGACGTCCTACAAAATCCTGGTCATCAATAACGATGCGGGGATGGCGCTCGAAGGACAAGGTGTCGTCAGGGAGGGGGATCGCCTCGTCGAGGCCCTGCGCGCCCTGAAGTATCAAAACGGCGACCCGATGCTCCGAGTCGAGGTCGTCAAAGACCGGGCGGCGGCCGACGAATCCCTCCGCAATCGCTATGCCGCGGCCCTTCTCGTGTTCCCTCCGGATCTCAGCCGGATGCTCCACGCGCCGCAGGAGGAGCGGATGCGCTTCGACCCGGTCATTCTCTCCGGCGACGCGAACAATGTCGCTTTCGCCATCGCCTCGGTCCTCTCCTTCACCGCTCTCGAAGCCGTCGTCCAGAGCTTGGGCGGATACGATCCGCCTTTCCACTGGAAGGAGGAATTCATCGGCGGAGCCAAGCCGCGGAGCGAGTTCGACGCCTACGTGCCCGGCCTCCTCATCCTGTCGATCATTCTCCTCATCTTCACCACGGCCTTGCCGCTGATCCGGGAGCGGGAGGAAAAGACGCTGCGGCGGCTCCGGGTTTCGAGGATGTCGCCCTTCGACCTCTTGGGGGGAGTCAGCTTGGCCCAACTCGCCATCGGGGCGCTTTCCGTCGTCCTGACGTTTCTTGTCGCCGTCGCCCTGGGATTCCGGAGCGAAGGATCGCTCATCGCCGCGAGCGTCGTCGGCATCGTCTGCACCGCATCGGTCGTCGCCGTCGGCTTGGTGACCGCCTGCTTCTGCAAGAGCGCCACCGCCGTCCTGACGATCGGGACGCTGCCTTTCTTTCTCCTGATGTGGTTTTCCGGGGCGGCGATGCCCATAACGCGTCTGACGCTCTTCCATTTGGGAACGCGTCAATTCGCCCTCAACGACGTCCTTCCCCCGACGCATGCCGTCATCGCGCTGAATAAAATCCTGGCGATGGGGGCGTCGCTCGGGGATGTCGGGTACGAGCTGGCGATGCTCGCCGCCCTAACCGTCGTCTATTTCGCCGCCGCCGTCTGGATCTACAAGCGGACTCAGCTCCGCCGTTAAGATGGGGGACGCTTCAATGTGTCCCCCGACTCGATTTCGTTGACAACGCCTGCGGGCCGAGATATAGTCCCGTTTTGTCGAGGAGGGCTGATTCCTGAGTCCTCCGTTTTCGGCTCTGTTCTCGGGCCGCCCTGCCGTCGAAGAGCGGGAAACGCCAATGATCGGGAAAACAATTGCCCAATACCGGATCTTCGATCGGATCGGGGCCGGCGGCATGGGAGTCGTTTACAAGGCCGAGGACCTGAAGCTCCACCGGACGGTCGCCCTGAAGTTTTTACCCGATGAATCGGCCGGAGATCCCCAAGCCCGGACCCGGTTCTTTGAGGAGGCGCGGGCGGCGGCGGCCCTGGACCACCCGAATATCGGCACGATTTATGAGGTCAATGAGGCGGACGGCCTGGTTTATATCGCCATGGCCTATATCCCTGGAAAGAGCTTGAAGGCCAGGATTCTATCCGGCCCGTTGGAGATTCCGGAAGCCGTAGAGATCGCCCGGCA
>VGJF01000288.1 GCA_016867585.1 Candidatus Aminicenantota bacterium
CGCGAATTCATCCTCACCCGGCGGGGAAAGCCCGTCGCCGCCCTGATTTCCTACGGAGATTATTTGGCGTCAAGAAAAGAAGAGGCCCGCCGCCGGATCATGGAGGCCCGAGCCGCCTTCGAGAAGGCCGGAGTCAAGGCGTGCGAAATCCACGCCGAATCCAAACGACAACTCCATAAACGTCCATGAAAACCAGCGCCAAGGCCGTCGTCATCGACGCCAGCATCGCCCTGAAATGGTATCTTGCCGATGAAGAACTCGGTGAAAAGGCCCTCCGCCTTCTCGATTTCGATCTCGTCACCCCCCCCTTGCTTGCGTATGAGGTCGCGAACGGGCTGGTGATCGCCCGCCGAAGGGGGCGGATCGATCCGGGGCTCGTCGTCCGCGGACTCGAGGGATTTCACGGCCTGGGGATCGAGATGAAGGAAATTTCCGCCCTCTCGGAGAGGATCGTCTCTCTCGCCGAAAAATATCGATTGACCGCTTACGACGCGAGTTATCTGGCGCTGGCGGAGAGCGAGGGATTGGAATTCGTCACCGCGGACGGGGATTTGCATCAGCGCGTGAAGGGCGATTTGGCGTGGGTCCGCCTGCTCAGCGATTTTAGCAACAAGGCAACAAGGCTTGACTGAAATGCATTAGAATATTACAATGCATATGCGAGGAAAATAGGGACGCCGAGATGCGAACGACGGTCGATCTCTCCGAAGATCTGATTGCCGCTCTGCACGCCCTGGCCGTCCGAAGAGGGCAGCGAGGCTACTCGAAAATCATGGAGGAGGCGGTCGCCTATTATCTTCGGGACCAGAATAAGCGGGACCGCGGTCTGAAGGCCGTTCTCGAGCTGGGAGGCGGATGGTCGGAGGAGGAAGCCGAGGAGGTCCGCAAGAATCTGGAGGAGGCGAGGCGGAATTGGCGGACCTGATCGTCGCCGACACGGACGCCGTGATCGATTTCTTCACGGGGCGGGAGCCGCTAGCAGCGGTTGTCCGGGAGCTCATCAAGGCGGAGAGGCTGGCCGTGACGGCGGTCACGGTCTTCGAGCTTTACGCGGGCGTCATTGGGGCGCGGCGGCTTCGGGAGTTGGAAAGATTTTTCGGCCGGATCCCCGTCCTTCCTCTGCGGGCGGCCGAGGGGGAAATCGCCGGACGCCTCTATGCGAGGCTCAAGGCGAGGAGAGCGACGATCGGCAATCAGGATTTGTTGATTGCCGCGACCGTCATGGCGTCCGGGTCGTCACTGCTGACAGGGAACACGGGGCACTTCGGCGCGATCGAAGGCCTGAAGATCGCTTAAGCGCAAGAAATCGAGGGACGGAAAATAAGGGACGTGATACCCTGTCCCTCAATATTTGCTCGATTTCTAGAATACAAAGGTTTTTCTTGACAAAGAGCGGCGGCGGACTTATATTGAAAGCGAGCGAGGGCCGACACGGATAAGACCGATACGGATAACGGCAGGCGGGAGCGGGAGACGGGCGGCCGAGGGATCGGGGTCGCGCGGCATAGCGACCGGAGGTTAGAACAGCGATGAAGAAAAAGATCGGCACGGTCATGGAAGACCACCTGCTGTACGGAGCGAAGAAAGCCGCCCTCGAGAAGGACGCCCCCCTCAGCCGGATTTTCGAGGAGGCGCTGGAGGCTTATCTCGCGAGGAGGACGGCCGAGCGCGACAGGAGGGAGATCGTCCGGGCGACGCGTGGGATTTTCAAGTTGGACGATGACGAGATCCGGGAGGCGATGGATGAGCCGGGCCTTTTCGAGTCTTGAGGCGGTCGCGGGGGGTGCGGCCGTCTTCGTCGACGCGAACATCTTTCTCTATCACTTCCTCGGCCGGTCGGAGGAGTGCACGCGCTTCCTCGAGCGATGCGCCTCGGGCGACGTTCGGGGGGCGACCGGCGCTCATATCCTGGCCGAGGTTTTACATAGATCGATGATCTTCGAGGCGCGGTCGAAGAAAGTCGCGGGCGGCGGGGCGGCCGGAGGCGCGGGGACGGCGGGGAAAGCACGAAGGGAGGTGAGAAAAGTCGAAGCGGTCGAAATCCTGCGGGCGTCGCCGGAGGCGGTGCGAAAACTCACGGATTACAACGCGGCGGCGGGAGCGATCATCGACATGGGATTCTCCGTTTTCCCCCTCACCGCGGAAGTCGTCAAGGCCGGCCAGTGGATAAGAGCGCGGAGCGGCCTGATGGTCAACGATTCGCTCGTCATCGCAACGATGCGGATCTACGGCCTCTCGGCGCTGGCCACGGCGGATAAAGGCTTCGGCGGAGTCGAGGGCGTCGAGCTTTATGGGCCGACGGATCTCGGGGCCGCGGGCGGCCCATGAACTACCGGAAGCTGGCCGCGTCGACATCGCTCGGGCTGACCCTGCCGTCGGGCATCATCGTCGGGCTTTTCATCGGCTATGGACTCGACAAGTGGCTCAAGACGGCCCCCTGGATGCTGATCGTTTGGACGCTTCTGGGCGTCGCCTCGGGCTTGATGAGCCTCATCCGCGGCCTCGCCAAGTACAACCGCGAGGACCAGGCCGAGCACTCGGAGGAGAGGGGCCGATTTCCCCGGGAGAATTAGGTCGGCAGAAAATGCACGGTCTTCAAGCCGGACAGGACTTTCTTGATGAGCTCGAAGTGCGAATCGTGATGGGCGAGAACGACCTGATGGTGCAAGGCCAGAGAGGCGATGAGGATATCCACCGTCGGGACGGTGATGCCCTTTCTTCTTAAGGAAAAGGCCGTCTCATAGCCGAGAGCCCAGACGGGCTGTTCGAATTCGAGGCGATGTTGAGCCTCGAGGGCGGTCTTGAGTTTCGCGAATTCCTCCCGGCTCCGGCAGCCGGAAAAAAGTTCGAGGTCGACGATCGCGCAGGTCGCCGCGAGCCGCGCCTTGATGACCCTCCGGATGTAGTCATGAAGGTCGGGCGGGCCGGACGAATGGAAACTTTGAATCCAGGCGGACGTGTCGATCAAAACGGCGCCGGGAGGAACGGTCCGGCCGTCAGGGCTCACGGCGCATCTCGTCCAGCTTTTCGGGCGTCAATTCGAATTCGTCGTAGTTGCCGACGAGGGAGGCCAGCTCTTCGCATTTCTTGGCCTTCAAGTACTCGCGGAGGGCCTTCTCGACGGCTCTCTTCTTGATTTTCAAGCCCGTCGTCCGCCGGACGTTTTCGATCAAGTCGGGGTCGAGGTCGAGCGTCGTTCTCATGAAGATCTCAGGATGCCGGCTATTAGCATATAAATGATAAAATATTTGGCATAATTTATCAATATTATTTATGCCTTTTCCTGGATGATTTTGTTTATCCATTACGCTTTATAGACGCTCGGCCATCACGCGAATTCTCACATTCCCTTTCCTGTGGTAAAATCCGGGCCTGATGAGCGACCCGAAAGGCACCCGCCCGGGCCTCCCCCTCCAAGGCGACCCGCTCGAGGAGCGGATCCTGAGGCGCATCCCCGTCGAGATCACGGCCGCCTCCGCCGTCCTCGCCGTCCCCGTCGGACTCGTCTTCGGCCTGCCGGCCGGAGGGCTTTTTCTCGGCGGCGGCTGGTTCGCCGCCCTCTCTTTCCTCTTCCTGAAAAGCTCGCTCGGCCGCGTCCTCGGCTCCGGAGGCGGCGGCAAGGCCGAGGCGGCGGCCACATCCAAAGGCCGGACCGTCCGGGCCGGAATCGCCCTCTACGCCCTCCGGATGGCGTTGATTCTGGGCGTTTTTTTCCTTATAATGCTCGCTTATCCGAGGAAAATCCTGGCTTTCGCGGCCGGGTTCTCGACGATCCTCCCCGTGTTCATCGTCGAGGCGGCCGTGACCCTGGCCCGGGTGAAGCCCTCAAAGCCCTCTCAGCCGCGAGCGTGAGGCCGGAGAAATCATGGAAGCCCTGGAGCACAGCCTGGCGATCGTCGAGCTCGCCAACAAGCTCTTCGGCCGTCCCGTGGCCGCCCTTCTGGCCCTCGTCGG
>VGJF01000289.1 GCA_016867585.1 Candidatus Aminicenantota bacterium
TCTCCGGCCGGCAGCGGGAGATCTATGAAATCGTCCTGGAAGCCCAAGAGACGGCCATCCGGTCGATCGCCCCCGGCGTTCCCTACAAAGAAGTCCATCTCAAGGCCGCCCGGACGATCGCCGCCGGGCTGCATGCCGTCGGGCTGATGAAGGGCGACCCCGTCGAGGCCGTCGCCCAAGGGGCCCATGCCCTCTTTTTCCCGCACGGTCTCGGCCATATGCTCGGCTTGGACGTCCACGACATGGAAAACCTCGGGGAAAACCACGTCGGATACGATGAAACCGTGGCGCGAAGCAAGCAGTTCGGGTTGGCCTATCTTCGCCTGGCCAAGGAATTGCGGCCCGGCTATGTCCTGACCGTCGAGCCCGGCGTCTATTTCATTCCCGCCCTCATCGATAAGTGGAAGAAGGAGAAAAAATTCCGGGATTTCATCCCCTACGACAAGCTCGAAAGGTACAAGACGTTTGGCGGAATCCGGATCGAAGACGACGTCCTGGTGACCAAGGCCGGCTGCCGGGTCCTGGGAAAGCCGATTCCCAAATCCCCGGTCAAGGTCGAGGCGGCCGTCCGGCTGTGACCGCGCGTCGGAGGAAATCCCGTTTCGCCTCCCGGGTTGGCCCGGGGACAGCCCTTCAGGATGGGGGCTTTCGAGAGCGAGGCGGGGCCGGCGTTGCGAGCCGGCGGTGAATGGCCTATTCATTTCTTGCGGAACGTGATAATGAAAGAGGCGGAGACCTCGGTCATGAAGGGGTGGAGCCGGAAAACGGCGTTCATTATCGGGAAGTCCCTGTTGTCATCCCTCCGCCGGAGGTATCTTTACTATTTCAGAAGGGATTATGTGGACAGCCAGATCCGCTCGCGCCGGGGCGATTGCCAGGGCTGCGGGGCCGCCTGCTGCTTGAGGACGAGGAAATGCTTCTACGTCAAAGACGGGAAATGCTCGATTTACGCCACGCATATCCCCAGGTTCTGCAAGATTTTTCCGGTCGATCCCCTGGACATCCGTCTGGCCAGCGTCGAGGACGTCTGCCAGTTCCATTGGGAGTAGAAAGCCCGTCATGAAGATTTCCGTGGTCCTGCCCACCTATAACGAGAGGGAAAGCGTCCTTCCGGTCATCGAGGCCATCGAGCGGAGCCTCGAGGGACGCGATCATGAAGTCATCGTCGTGGACGACAATTCCCCGGACGGAACGTGGAAAATCGTTGCCGCCCTGGCCCGGGGCAACCCCAAGATCAAGCTCATCCACCGCACCCGGGAACGCGGCCTCACCTCGGCCTTCAATCGGGGCGTGGCGGAGTCCCGGGGGGAGATCATCTCCTGGCTGGATTGCGACTTGACTCTTCCCCCGGAAAAATTGCCGGTCATGTTGAAGGAAATCGAGAACGGTTTCGACGTCGTGATCGGGTCGCGCTACATCCCCGGAGCCGGCGACGCCAGGAAAGAGCGCATGGCGGTCCTCGGCAGCCGGATCATCAATGCCTTCGCCCGGCTGGTGTTGACCCGGTCGATCACCGATTTTACGACCGGCTTCGTCATGTCCCGAAAAACCGTTTGGGATCGGATCAAGTTCCGGGGAGATTACGGGGAATACTGCATCGATTACCTCTACCGGGCCTGGCGGAGCGGCTACAAGATCCAGGAAATCCCTTTTTGGCTGACCTCGAGGAAATTCGGGGAGACGAAGACGGCCGGAAATCTCGTGAATTATTTGCGCCGCGGGAGGAAGTATGTGTCGATCATTTTCACCTCCCGGTTCCATCCCCGTCCTTGATCGGTCCCGGGGCATCTTCTATAATGCTCCCCGGAAAGCGAGGAGACCGCCGTGATCGAGAAAATCGCCCACAACGATGAGGTCATCGCCATCATCATTTATAAAAACTATGACTTGGACGGCATCCAGTTTGTGACCCCGCCCGGGGCCCTCCTCCAGTTGGGCCACATGAGGCGGCCGATAGGGTACCGGGTCGTCCCTCACATTCATACCGACGTCCGGCGGGAAACCTACGGCACCCAGGAGGTCCTTTTCATCAAGAAGGGCGTCGTCGAAATCGACTTTTATTCGTTCACCCAGGAATATCTGCAGACGAAAACCCTCTCGGAGGGGGACATCATCTTCCTGGGTGGCGCGGGCCACGGCCTCCGGGTGGTCGAGGAGGCGACGATCGTGGAGGTGAAGAACGGCCCCTATCATCCCGACGCCGATAAGGGGCGGTTTGAAGGCCGGACCTGATCCCCTGCGAGTCGAGGAGATGATGAGATGATGGAAACCGTCACCCGGACGACGTGCCGGCTGTGCGGCGCGGCGAGGCTCAGGGAGGTGTTCTCCTTGGGGGAACAATACATCAACGATTTCGTTCCCCGGGAGAGGATCGGAGAGGGCCTGAAGGCGCCGCTGGATTTGGTCCTCTGCGAGTCTTGCTCGCTGTTGCAGCTCAAGCACACCGCCCCGCAGGAGCTTCTCTACGCGCGCTATTACTGGTACCGGTCCGGCGTCACCGACACGATGAAGAGGGCCTTGCGCGACATCACGGAAGCCGTCGAGGGCCTCGTGGAATTGAAAAGCGGAGACGTTGTCTTGGACATCGGGGCCAACGACGGGACGCTCCTGGCCTCCTACGCCGTCCCCGGTCTGAAGCGGGTCGGGTGCGAGCCGGCCGACAATCTCATCGGCTGGCTGCGGGAAAAGGCCGATCATGTCATTCATGATTTCTGGAGCTACGAGCGCTACCGGAAACTGGCCGAGGAAACGCCCTTCGGCCCGGCCAAGGTCATCACGGCCATCGGGATGTTCTACGATTTGGAGGATCCGAATCAATTCATCAAGGACGCCCAGCGGGCCTTGGCCCCGGACGGCGTTTTTGTGGCCCAGCTCATGTGCCTGGCCTCCATGCTCAAGAAGAATGACATCGGAAACATCTGCCACGAACACCTGGAATACTATTCCCTCGAAAGCCTGAAGTTCCTGTTCGAGCGGAACGGCCTGGAAATCTTCAAAATCGAGGAAAACGACGTCAACGGCGGGAGTTACCGGATTTTTGCCCGGCATGACCGGGGCACGGGGATCGCCTTCGGCGAGAAGTTCACTCCCCAGGATCTGCTCGATTTCGGAAGGCGGATCGAAGAGAACCGCCGGAGGTGCGTGGAATTCATCCAACGCGAAGTCGCCGGCGGCAAGAAGGTCTATGTCTACGGCGCCTCGACCAAAGGGAACGTCATCCTCCAGTATTACGGACTCGACGGGCGATGGATCACCGCCGCGGCCGAGCGAAGCCCGGAGAAATGGGGAAAATATACCGTCGGCACCTGGATCCCGATCGTCTCCGAAGAGGAGGCGCGGAGGGCGCAGCCGGATTATTTCCTGGTTCTGCCGTGGGCCTTCTTCGAGGAGTTTTACCGCCGGGAGGAGGCCTGGCGGAGGAAAGGCGGGAGGTTCATCGTCCCGTTGCCGGAATTCCGGGTGGTGGCCTAGGCCATGATTCCTGAGGACCTCTTCCGACGGATCGTCGAGGTCCTGCCGATCCTTTGCGTCGACGTCGTCATCCGCGACAAGCGGGGGAAATATCTCCTGGTGAAAAGAACCCATGAGCCGCTGAAGGGGGAGTGGTGGGTCATCGGCGGGCGCGTGTGGAAGGGCGAGCAGCTCGCCGATGCGGCCGCACGGAAGATCCGGGAGGAGCTCTCCCTGGACATCGCGCCGGAGTCGCTGACCTGCCTCGGCTATTACGAAGACGTCTTTGAGCGGAACGCTCTCGAGATCCCCAGCGGCCTGCACACGCTGGGGGTCGTCTTCGGGGCGGAAATCGACGGGCGGGAGACGGCCCGGCTCGACGGCCAAAGCGCCGGATGGACGTACGCCGACGCCTTGCCGGAACGCCTCCTGATCAAGCCTTTTGGCCGGGGGGGATCATGCTGAAAAAAGCCTTGATTTTCGGCGT
>VGJF01000290.1 GCA_016867585.1 Candidatus Aminicenantota bacterium
TGGGACAAGAGATGGGCGATCGTAACGCCGCGGGTTTCGACGAGCTCGGGCAGGTATTTCGTGACTTCATCGTCCAGCCGCAGGGCCCCTTCCTCGACGAGCTGCATCGCCGCCACGGCCGTGAACAACTTGGTGACCGAGGCGAGGCAGAACACCATCTCCGGCCGCATCGGGACCTGGAGCTCGACACTGGCGAGGCCGTACGCGCCTCGGAACACCACGTTTCCGTCGCGCGCGGCGAGGACAGTGGCCCCGGGTTCGTGAGAGGGATAGCGGCCGGACATCGCCTTGTCGATGCGCTCCGAGAGATCGCCAGCAACGGCGTTTCCCACCTGGCTCAGCGCGCAGGCGAGAAAGAGGAGGACGGCCGGCGCCGTCTTGCGGCCTGGACAACCGCGGTCTCGATGGGTCATGGATATCCTCCCCTGGTCCGTTCTTTTATTAACCAAACGTCCCGGTCCACTATGCTTTTTTTCGCTCCAGATCGCTGCCTTTCCTATCATAGAAAAAAATCGTTGTCAATTTGAAATCTTGACGGGAGTTTCCCCGTTTTGGAGGTGATCAGCGCGGTCGTCTCGGCGGTTTTGCGCGGACGTTTTTCTCCCGGCAGGCCTTTTTATAGTCAGGAAGGGGGATTTTCCTTCGTCAGAAGACGAAAATAAAAACATAAAAGGAGGAAGGCAATGGCTAAAGAGTTCCGGATTTCGTTGGCCAACAGGCCGGGGCAGCTGGCCCGTCTGGCAGAGGACCTCGGCCATCGAGGAGTCAACATTCTGGCCGTCGCGGGTTTCGGTACGGCCAAGCCCGTCATGGCGCTCGTTGTCGATCAGGAGGACAAAGCGAGGGAGGCTTTGAAGAATCTGCGCTTGAAATTTCGAGAAGTCGAACTCCTCGCGGCCACTATTCTTCACCGTCCGGGAGAGCTGGGCGTCTTGGCCAGAAAGATGGCAAACGCCAAAATCAACATCCAGTCGGTCTACCTGCTCGAAGGGTCAGGCGGGGAGGTAAAGGTCGCCTTCACGGCCGGCGATCCAGACAAGGCCAAACGGACGCTCGGTCTGTGAAAGGCTCGCGACGCAAGCGAGGGCGAAGCTCATCTCAACTCTAAGAAAAACGCCCCCTCTTGGACGAGCGAGACAGAGAAAATCCAAATAAGTATCGGCCCGGATAAACCGACGCCTCGTGGGCATGCGCAGACCCTGAGTTAATAGATTCGCGCGAGCCTCTGCGGAAGAGTGCTCGGCCTCCGGCTACGGCGTCCTGGCTATAACGGTCTGGATGTTTCGCTCTCGAAGGAACTTGTTGAAGGCGTCAAGATCGCGACTCACGACGTCATCGAGCCTCCGCTGATACGCCGCCAGTCGTTCCTTAAGAAGGGCATGGACCTGCCGCTGCTGCGTCGTCGGCCCAAAATCGGCGCTGCTTAGTCCCGCGGCCAGGTAGCCGATCTTGCTAACAAGCATCGCCGGCCAGCGAATGATGTCCTGCCCCTGACCGGTCAGTTTGCGCTGAATCAGCCCGTCCTCCACTTCAATGAGTTTCTTATCCAAATCCTCGGCCGCCGCTATCATCGACTCCGCATCCATCCGCCCACGGAGCATCGATCGCAGGTTTTCGAGCTGACGGCGGACGATCTCGATCTGATTGACCATATCAACGGCGCCATCGAGGTCCTTCCGCAGCTCTTCCAGCATCTCCGTTTGCGCTTGGATGTCGGCTTCGCTTCCGCCGGAATCCGGGTCTTTCTTGACAACGAGCGGCTGGCTCAGCTCCCGTCCTCCGGTCGAAAGCTTCACCGTGTAATTCCCGGGAGGAAGTAGGATGGAGAACGCTCCGCGGTCTTGAGCCGGCCGCCAGCCCTCTGGTCCGAGACGAACTTCAGGGGCATAGGCAGGGCTCATTCTCAAGCGGATCTCTTTCGTCGGCTCGCCGCGCAGATCCCAAACGACGCGGTTGAAACCCGCGCTCTTGGTTCCATTGAGCGTGCGCACCTGCTGCCCCTTGGAGTCGTCGATGAAGACCTTTACGTCTCCGCTCGGCGCGGATTTCAAGAAGTAATTGATCATCGCTCCGTAGGGCGGATTCTGCCCGGCCGTCGGGTCGTCGTCTATCGAGACGGGCACGGAGGCGCCGCGAAAACGATAGGTGACCCGGGGCGGAAAGAGGTAAGCGTCGGAGTCGGCCACGCTCTTGGTCATCTGCTGCAGGGGGGTGAGGTCGTCGAGGATCCAGAAGCCGCGGCCGTAGGTTGAGATGACCAGGTCGTTGAATTGGGGCTGGACGACCATCCAGTACACGGGGGCGTGCGGCAGGTTGGCTTGGAGGGGCTGCCAGTTCGCACCGTCATCGAACGAGACGTAGAGGCCGCCCTCGGTCCCGAGATAAAGCAAGCCCTCCCGCACCGGATCCTCGCGAACGCAGTGGGCATAGCTGAGCACCGTCCGGGGGAGGCCGTTGGTGATCTCGGCCCACGATCGACCGTAGTCCATCGTTTTGTAAACGAAGGGTTCGCGGCTGTTCACCTGATGGCCGTCGACGGTGATATACGCGGCCCCCGCATTGTATCGTGAGGGCTCGATATTAGCGATCGTCCCCCACGGGAGCAGATTGGGAATATTCTTGGTGACGTTGGTCCAGCTCTTTCCGCCGTCGCGCGTGATCTGGACCTGGCCGTCATTCGTCCCCGCCCAGATGAGGCCCGCCTCCTTGGACGATTCGGCGATGGCCAACACGCAGGGGGCGTATTCGACTCCGGCGTTGTCTCCGGTTAGGCCGCCTGAAAATCCCTGCCGGCTCTTATCGTTTGTCGTCAGATCAGGGCTGATCACCTGCCAGCTATCGCCGCCGTCGGTTGTCTGGTGGACGTATTGGCTGCCGACATAGACTTTGTTGTGATCGTGGGGTGAGATGGTCAAGGGCATGTTCCAATTGAAGCGATATTTCAAATCCGCCGCAGGCGAGCCCGCAGTCTGGTCGGGCCAAACTTCGACGTTCCGCGCCTGCCCCGTCTTCAGATCGAAGCGCTCAACGACGCCGCCGCCGCTGCCCTGTCCCGAAGCGCTCGACCATACGATGTTGTTGTCGATCGGATCGGGTGTCGCCCATCCGCTCTCGCCGCCCCCCACCGAATGCCACATGCCGCGCGGAATTCCCCCGCGGCTCAGTCGGCTGTTGCTCGGGCCGCGAAAGGACGGCCCATCCTGCTCGTTGCCGTAGACGTAGTAGGGAATCCGATTATCGACGGTCACGTGATACATCTGGGCGATGGGAAGCTCGATCCGGTTCCAGGTGCGACCGTGGGTGACCGAGATCGAGACTCCTGAATCGTTGGCGACGGCCATTCGATCACTATTGGTGGGATCGATCCACATATCATGGTTGTCACCGCCGGGGCTGCTGGCGCCCGGCACGACCCGCAGCGTCTCCCCGCCGTCGAGCGAGACGCTGAAGGCCGACGTCAAAAAATAGGTCTCATTTTCGTCGTCCGGCGCCACGGCCATGCGGAAGTAGTAGTGAACGCGGCCCCCTATAAAGTGATTGTAGCTGACGAGACGCCAATTCTCGCCGCTATCATCCGAGCGCCAAAGCACGCCCCGATCCGTTTCTTGTCCGTTTAGGGGAACGCCGTCGCCCGTCTCGATCAGAGCGTAGACTCGATTTGAATTCGAGGGAGCGATGGCGACCGCGACTTTGCCGGTCATTCGCGTTGGCAGACCATGACCCGTTAATCTCCTCCACGTGGCGCCGCCGTCCGTGGACTTAAAGAGACCGCTCCCCGGCCCGCCGCTGACTCTCCCCCAGGTGCGGATTTCGAGGGGCCATATCCCGGCAAACAGGATGCGCGAATTGTTCGGGTCCATGGCGATGTCCGAGCCCCCGCTGTTCTCATCGACGAAGAGCACCCGGTCCCAGGTCTTGCCGCCGTCGGTCG
>VGJF01000291.1 GCA_016867585.1 Candidatus Aminicenantota bacterium
CTCTGGACGGTCGAGTGGGAAAACGTCAAGACCGGCGACAAGGGGACGGACCGGCTCGAAACGGCCGTCTGGGCGACGCCCATGACCGGCGACCTGACCGCGGCGATGTCGGAAGAGATGAAATTCTCGAAGGCCTACCTTGCGGCCATCGGCCTGGACGCCGACGCCCTGCAGCGGGACATCCTCGGCACGCAATGGATGGCCCTCCTGGCCGGCTTCGATCCCGTGGGGGGCGGCTCGAAGATGAAAGCTTCGGAGGCGACGATGGCCGAGGAGATGGGGAAGATCGAGGGCTATCCGATCGTCATCGACGGCAAGTACTATCCGGCGCCCCGTCCCCAAGCCCAGGCCCAACAGGAGGAGCCGGGCGGAGGCGGAGTCGGCGGCGCTCTCGGCCGGATCGGCGGCAAGCTCCTCAAGAAGAAGGCCGATCCCGAGGAGGACAAGGCCCCGGCCCTGTCCTTCTACACGGAGGTCGTCAGCGTCAGCGCCGCCGCCGTCGACCCGAACGAGCTCCAGCCCCCGGCGAACTACAAAAAGAAAATCTAATCCCCCAAATCGAAGGAATTGGTCTGAAATACAGGCCGGCCGCCTAGGTTTCTTACTCTAAAGGATCGATCTTGAGAAGCTCCTGCTGATTTCTCGCCCGCTTCCAGTCCGCAAGAAGTTCTTTTTGATGCTTCGTGGCCCATTCGATCACAAGCCCAAGAACCCGGGGCGGCAACTGCCCGGAAAAAACGGAAAGCTTAAGAATATCGACCAAAGCTAGGCTTTCACCGTATTCGGCATGGAAATGCGGTGGATTATGATCATCATAGAACATCTTGATGACGATCCCGAAGAAACGGCTGATCTCAGGCATGCGCTGAGTCATGGCGGAGGGCCGGGAAGACGTCTTCCGGTTTTTTCCCCGTGACCTTGAAATATAGGGAGTCCGGACAGAGGTCGATTTGGTCGCCCCAAGCAAGCTCTCCAGAAGGCCCTATCCGGACCTGTTCGAAAATTTTTCTCTCGCACCAGATCGCGAAGACGCCTTTTCCCGCCAAATGAGAGAGATCGACGGATCCCGTGATCCCATCGTCGAATTTCAATCTTAGAATATATCCCGGCAACGCTTTGACTTCAACGGCCTTTCTCATCGTCCGACTCCGTAAGATTAATCATAACATAGAATTGCCGCCGAAGGCATTGAAGGAGGCAATCTCCTCGAGCGGCTTGCGCGGCCGCTCGCGCGACGGCTTCTTCTCGTAATAGCCCATGGCGATCAGGGAGACGATCTTGTAGCGGCGCGGGATCTTGAAGAATTTCCTCGTCTTCCGAACGTGGAACCAGCCGATCCAGCACGTCCCGATCCCGAGTTCCTCGGCCCGGAGGACGAAGTGCTCGCCGGAGATTCCGGCATCCAGGAGAAAGAAGGGAATCCCCTGGACCTGCCTTCCCAGCCGGTTGGCCAGAAAATCGAGCTTGGCCAGCAGGAGGACGAGGACGGGGGCCTCGGCGGCGAATTTCGTGTAGGCATAAATCCCCGAGAACGCCTCTTTCGCATAGCGGGCCTTGAGCTCCGGGTCGTCGATGACGACGAAGCGCCACGTCTGGGCGTTTTCGGCCGAGGGGGCGAGCCGGGCCGCCTCGAGGCAGGCGAGGATTTTCTCCCGCTCCACCGGCTTCGGGAGATACCGGCGGATGCTCCGCCGCTCCCGGACGAGTTTCATGAGGGGCGATTCGTGTTCCATCGGTCGCTCATTTCCTCCCGGCCTCGGCCGACGCCGCGGGCGCCGTCTTCCAAGTGATCAATCCCGCTTCCTTGAGGACTTCGAGATAGCCCTGAATGTCGGCCAGGCTCTGCGGCCCGTAGGAGGCCGAGACGGCGTTCCGGATGTCGAGAAGGCTTCGCCTTCCATCGACATAGTTAAGGGCTTCATAGGCGGCGTATCCGCCAAGCCGCGCATTTTTAGGAGCGTCCGCCCCGAGCTTCTCGACGAGATAATCCGTCTCGACGGGGCAGACGAAGTCGGGATTCCTCGCCGGGATGAGGGCCGCGGCGGCTTTTTCCTCGGCCGTCGGCCCGGGGGCGAGTGGTTTCGTCTTCAAGGCCGCGCCTTGGGCCCGGTAGGCCTTATCGGCTTC
The DNA here is from genome assembly GCA_016867585.1 of Candidatus Aminicenantota bacterium. GTDB lineage: Bacteria > Acidobacteriota > Aminicenantia > Aminicenantales > UBA4085 > JAAZPG01. The sequence goes on from VGJF01000291.1 coordinate 2,128, forward strand.
CGCGCCGAGCGACGCCCGAAGAGCCTCGATCGGAGCGGCGATTTTCTTGGCGGCCGCGGAAAACGCCTTGCCCCCGAGCGCGGCCGTCGAGAGCACCGCCGCCCGCTCCCTCCTCGCGGAATGAAGAAGGACATTTTGAGTTTGACGGTAGGCCTGATGGAGGGCCTCGGCCTCGGCCGTTCGGGCCTGGCCATCGAGGGCGTCGTAGAAATCGGCCGCCAGCCGTCCCAGCCCGTTGCGGACGACCAGCCGGGCCGTCTCGTCCGCCTCGGCCTCCCCCGCCGCGGCGATGTAGTAGGCCGACCCGAGGGTGACGGCGCAAATCCGCCGGAGCTCGGACGGGTCGACCTTGTCCGGCATGTCGAGGCTCGTGTGATGGAACGTGTCGCCGTGGCCGAACATGACCGACGGCACCTTGAGGGCGCCGTCGTTGAAGACGTAGTGGTCGCTCCCCCCGCCGAAGGGGACGACGCGCCAGGCAAAAGGATGGGCGCTGCCGTTCAGGCTTTGGAGGCCCAGCCGGTCGACGAGACGGGCGAAATTCACGACGACGTCGTTGAGATAGCTCGGGTTCGAATCGGGCGTCACGGTGATGTTGAACGTCCCCCCCGTGAGATGGAGGTCCTCGCCGATCATGTCGCAGTTGATGGCCGCCAAGGTCGAGCGGGTCCTCTCGAGATGGGCCTTGATGTAGGGGACGAGGCCGCTGAACTCGGGGACCCAGAGGAAGCGGATCGTCCGCCGCGGGGCGGGGAGGACACCCTTGTCGACGAGCCGCTTGAGCGCCCGGGCCATCTCCAGCATCCCTCCGCTGCCGCTGGCGTTGTCGTTGGCGCTCGGGGCGGGATGGCAGAGGTGGCCGACGACAAGGACCTCCCTTTCCGGCTCGGCGCCGCCGGCCAGCGAGGCCGTCAGGATTTCGACCTTCGTCTCGAAGAATTCCGCCTCGACTTCGGCCCGGAGGACGATCTTCTGCCCCTCCTCGAGCCTCCGCTTGAGAACGGCTCCCTGGTTCTTGCTGACGTTGAACCCGAAGCCGTGCCGGCCACGCTCCTCCCAGGCCGGCCAGAAGGCCGTGTACCGGATCATGTTCGGGTATCCGGGCCGGACTTCGGGCGGGTAATAGGTGATGACGCCCAGGGCCCCCCGTTTCATGACCGCCTCCCGGGCGACGGCGGCGCTGGCTCCCGTGGCCAGGACGATTCTTCCCCGGACATCCCGGCCTCGATACGAGGCCTCGTCGAGGCCGCTCCCGACATCGACAAGCTCGGCCTCGACCTTGGCCGGGCCGGAGTGCTTGACCAAGGTCAGGGGGATCTCCTCGTAGAAGCAAAGCCTCTCCCGGCGCGGCTCGACCATCCAGAGCTCGGCCGATTTGGCCTTCCAGCCGATGGGGGTGTTGTAGGTATAATAGCGCGTCGAACCGTTCGACGGCCATCCCTCGATGGCCGCATCCTTGTACCCGATCCGTTCGAGCTCGTCCCTGATCCAGGCCGCCGCATCATGCCAGCCCGCGTTGGCCTGGATGCGGTCGAACTGGGAGATGCGGACGGTGTAGCGAAAGGCCGTCTCGCCCGAGACCTCGTCGACCAGAGCCTGGACGAGTTTCGGCGAGGCCAGCGGCCGCTCGACGGACCCGACGGGGACCGCCGATCCGAGAACAACCGCCGCCGACAAGATCTTCGTGAGCATGCGTTTCGACATGGAGCCTCCTTCGCTCGATAAGAGAGACCGTTTCTCGAAGCCTTGGAGAGAAACGTTCTCGTTTC
>VGJF01000292.1 GCA_016867585.1 Candidatus Aminicenantota bacterium
TAGGGACGAGGCTCGGGCCTTGCTCGTCCTCGCGGCGTATCTCCAAGGCAAGGACGGCAAGGCGCGAGCCGCGCTCGCGGCCGCGTCCGAGGTTTTCGACCCGGCCCGCTTCGCCCGTCTGACCCTCAAACCTCGGGATCTCGACCGCCTTCTCGTGCTCCGGACCGCCTTCGGGAAACGCTGAGGACCGGACTTCCGGACGGCGATTGAAACGCCCGGCCGTCCGGGATAAACTATACGACTTGGGAGAAATCATGACCCAACTGGAAGCCGCCCGGATCGGCCGGCCGACGGCCGAGCTCCGGCATGTCGCCCGGACCGAGGGGGCCGACGTCGAAGACCTCCTCGCCCGCCTCGCCTCCGGGAAGGCCGTCATCCCCCATAATCCGCGCCATCGGCCGTTCCGGCCGGCGGGCATCGGCCGCGGCCTCAGGACCAAGGTCAACGTCAACCTCGGGACCTCGAAGGATTTTCCCCGGCTTCAGGACGAGCTCCGGAAGGTCGAGGTTTGCCTCCGCTACGGGGCGGACACCCTCATGGATCTCAGCACGGGGGGCCGTCTCGCCCGCATCCGCCGGACGATCCTGTCCCGGGCGCCTCTGCCTCTCGGGACGGTCCCGATCTACGAGGCCGCGGTCGCGGCCATCGAAAGCCGCGGATCGATCGTCGCCTTGACCGCCGACGACATCTTCAAAGCCGTCGAATCGCAGGCCCGCCAGGGGGTGGACTTCATGACCGTCCACTGCGGGTTGACGGCCCGAGCGATCGAGCGCCTCCGTCGCCAAGGCCGGGTGACTGACGTTGTCTCCCGGGGAGGGGCTTTTCATGTCGCCCTCATCCTTCATACCGGCCGGGAGAATCCCCTCTTCGAGCAATACGATCGCCTCCTCGACATCGCCCGCCGTTTCGACGTCACCCTCAGCCTCGGAGACGGGCTCCGCCCCGGCTCGATTGCCGACGCGACCGACCGTCCTCAGGTCGAAGAGCTCCTGACTCTCGGGGAACTCGTCGTCCGCGCCCGGGAGCGCGGCGTCCAGGTCATGGTCGAAGGCCCGGGGCACGTTCCCCTCGACCAGGTCGAAATGAACGTCAAGCTTCAGAAGCGGGTCTGCGACGGAGCCCCGTTCTACGTCCTCGGCCCCCTGGTCACGGACATCGCCCCGGGCTACGACCACATCACGGCCGCCATCGGCGGAGCCATCGCCGCTTCGGCCGGAGCGGATTTTCTCTGTTATGTCACGCCGGCCGAACACCTCGGCCTCCCGACGGTCGACGATGTCCGGGAAGGCCTCATCGCCTCCAAGATCGCCGCCCAGGCCGCGGATATCGTCAAGGGAGTTCCCGGCGCCCGGGAGCGCGACCTGGCCCTTTCGAAAGCCCGAAAGGCCCTGGACTGGAAGGCCCAACGGGCCTTGGTCGTCGATGCCGATCGATTCGACGCCGTCCGGAAGCGCCGGCGGACGCGCTCGACGGCCTGCTCGATGTGCGGCGACTATTGCGCCATGCGGATCGTCGGCGAGTATCTCGGGGAGCGCGGAAAGGCCGGACATGGCCGGTGCTAGGGAGCTCCGCTTCGGCACGGCCGGCGTCCCCGATTCGACTCCCCAGGCCTCGACCTTGGCGGCCCTCAAACACGTCCACGAATTGGGCCTCGACGGCCTGGAGGTCGAGTTCGTCCGAGGGGTGAAAATCGGGAGCGAGACGGCCGGCCAAATCCGCGAGCGGGCCTCGGCTCTGGGCCTTCAGCTCAGCGTTCATGCCCCCTATTACGTCAACCTCAACTCCCCCGAGCCCGGAAAGAGGATTCAGAGCCAGGACCATCTCCTCCGCTCGGCCCGGATGGCCGCCCAGATGGGCGCCCGAAGCGTTGTTTTTCATGCCGGCTATTATGGGGTTCAGTCTCCGGAAAAGACCATGGCCGCCGTCCGGAAAGAGCTTCGGGACGTCGTCTCCGTCATCCGCGCGGAACGGCTGGCGGTCACCCTCCGGGTCGAAACCATGGGCAAACGGTCCCAATTCGGCTCCCTCGACGAGTGCCTGTCCCTCTGCCAGGATGTCGACGGCTTGGCCCCTTGCCTCGATTTCTCCCACATCCACGCCCGGGGAGAGGTCCGGGCCAACTCTTATCTTGATTTTTTTCGCATTTTCAAGAAAGTCGAAAAGCGGCTGGGGGCGGCGGCCTTGAGGGACATCCACATCCACATCTCGGGGATCGAGTACGGCGGCAAGGGCGAAATCCGCCACCTCAACCTGACCGACGGCGATTTTCGCTACGACGAATGGGTCGGCGTCCTCAAGGACCTCGACCTCGCCGGGCTGGTCATCTGCGAAAGCCCGGACCGGGAGGTCGATGCCGTCATGCTCAAGCGCCTTTACCAGTCCTACCGCCGGAAAGGCTGAGGCATCTTGACGAGCGGGAACGAGAGGCGCGGCCCGCGGCCTTTGATCTTGATCTTCCTCATTTTCCTGGCCGTCCGGCTCGGTGTTTTCCTCTCCACGCACCATGTCCAGGAAGACGCCATGATTTTCCTCTCTTACGCCAAGAACTTCCTGCCGAAACTGTCGTTCACCTTCAACCCCGGAGACCCTCCGACCGGCCCGACGTCGTACATCTACCTCGTCATCCTGGCTCCTCTCTACGAGCTTTTCGGGAATTCCGTCTGGATCGCCGTCACCGTCCTGAACGCGTCTCTCCAGTGGCTGACCGTATGGCTCTGGAGCATGCTTCTCCTTCCCGGCGACGGCCGGAAAAAAAGACTTCTGTTGAGCGTCTTTATCTTCGTCCCCGTCTCCCTTCTCCTTTCCTATACGGGCATGGAAATGGCCCTTGTCCTCCTGGCCGTGACCCTCGGCTTCTGGGCGATCGAGAAAGGACGTTTCGGCCTCCTTCTCGGCCTTTTCTTGCTGTTTCCCTTCCTCCGCCCAGACACCGTCGCCTTTACGGCCGCCCTGGCCCTGACCTATGCCCACAAGACGAAAAACGCCAAGAGGACCTTGGTCCTGATCGGGTCGCTCTTGGGAGGTCTCGTCCTGCTTTCCGTCTTCAACCTGGCCGTTTTCGGAACGGCGGCCAATCATTCCCTCCGGGCCAAAATCGTCGCCTACGGGTTGAACCGAACGCCGGCGGCTTGGGTCCGGAATGCCCTGCGCAACCTCGCCGAGGTCTTCGGACTCGTCACGACCCGCTACCTGGCCTTCCTCGGGCTGAAAATCGCCGTGGCCGGGGCGTATTTCGGGGCGCTCCTCGGCTTGCTCAGAATCCCTCAGACTCGCCGTTTTGGATTTTTTTCCCTCGCCGTCGTCGTCGGCTTGCCGATGGCCTATGCCTTCGGCCCCACCTTTCCTTGGTATCTTTTCCCCTCCGAATTTTTCTTGGCCTTGACGATCGTCGCCGGGCTCATGGCCGCTTTGGTCCGCGTCCGCGGCCTCCGAATCGCCCTGATCGCCGGCCTCGTTCTCTTGACCCTGGTCCAGGCGGCCGTTTCCAAGAACTACGGATTCCAAAACAGCCGGTATCTGCCGAGCATCGGCCGCTATATCCGAGACCGGACGCCGCCCGAGGCCCGCGTCTTTCTCGAACCGGCCGGATGCCTCGCTTTCCACACCGAAAGAGGCATCATCGACGAGGTCGGGCTGATCGACCCCGCCGTGACGCGCTATCGGGAACGATTCGGAGTCCGTTGGCACGATCCGTTTCTCCGGGATCATCGCCCCGAAGTCATCGTCTCCCGGACCGACCTTCGCCGGGAAACCCTTTTCCGCGACTTCCTCGTATCCGCGGATTGGTTCAACCGTGAATACCAACTCGCCCGGCACTTCACGTACCGGGAGTTCCGGGAGCGGGCGAGGCTCCGTCCCC
>VGJF01000293.1 GCA_016867585.1 Candidatus Aminicenantota bacterium
TGTGTCTCGGTCGGCTCGGGACGCGTCGCGGTGGGGCTTGATGAGCAGGGCCGGGCCGGGATTCCGGCTTTCGGGGAGGGGGAAGACGTCGCTCGTTCCGCCGAAGGTCTTCCGGAGCTCGGCCAGGTCGCCGTAGCCCAGGGCCCGCATCGGGCAGGCGGAGACGCAGGCCGGAGGCTCGCCGGCTTCAAGGAGTTCGGGGCAAAAGTCGCATTTCGAGACGACATGGAGATCGGCTTCGTACTGGATCGCCCCGTAGGGGCAGGCGTATTCGCAGGCCCGGCAGCCGATGCAGGCCTGGGCGTCGATGAGGACGATCCCGTCGCCGCGCTTGAAGACGGCCTTGGTCGTGCAGGAGGGAATGCAGGGCGGGCTCTCGCAGTGGTGGCAGGAGAGGGAAAGATAATAGGCGAAGACGTCGGGGACCCACAGGCCGTCTTTTTGCCGCCAGCCGCCGCCGGCGATCTCGTAGACGCGGCGCCAGAGGATCCCGACGGGCTGGTCGGCCCGGTCCTTGCAGGCGGCCTGGCAGGCCTTGCAGCCGGAGCACAGGTTCGATTCGAAGGTGAAGGCGTACTGGCGGACGAACGGCCGGGCGGTCATGCTTTCTCCGCCTGGGCCATGACCGTGTGCTGGGCGTTGCCGAAAGCGAAGGGCGTCGGCCGGAGGCTCGTCAGGACATTGATCGACCCGCCGCGGTCTGTCCCCTCTTTGTCGGGAGCCCACCATCCCCCCTGGGGGACGGCGATGACGCCGGGCCGGATCCGCCGCGTCACCCGGCAGGGGAGGATGAGAGAGCCGCGGGCGTTGAAGACCCGGATCATCTCCCCGTTCCGGATCCCCCGGGCCTCGGCCTCGGCCGGATGGAGGAAGACGCGCCGGGGGAAGGCCTCGCGGAGCCAGGGGACGTTGTCGAAGGTTGAATGGGCCGTGGCCAGGGTGTGGGGCCCGACGACTTGAAGGGGAGAGCCTTCGGCTTCCGGGCCGAAGGGGCTTTCCCATTCCGGGATGTACTTGGGGACGGCGGGGATGAGGTCGGGCCGGCCGAGGTCGTGAAGACGCTTGGAGAAAATCTCGATTTTTCCGGAAGGCGTGGGGAGGGGGTGTTTCGCCGGGTCTCGGCGGAAGTCGGCGAAGGCCACGGCCGCCCGGGCTACGGGAACGGCGTAGACGCCCTGGTTCGATCTCTCGAACTCCTCAAGCGAAGGCAGGCCGGGGTAGCGCGATTTCCGGAGTACGTCGAGGGCCCAGGCCACCCAACCCCGCTCGTCCCGGCCTTCGGTGTAGGCGTCCTCGAGGCCGAGCCGGGCGGCGATGTCGGCGCAAATCCGGTAATCGCTTTTTGCCTCCCCGGGCGGGTCGACGACCTTCGGCATGAGGAAGACTTCCTCGCCGTACTTCCAGCCGTCGGCCAGGCCCCAGGTCTCGAACTGGGTGCAGGCCGGCAGGAGAAGGTCGGCGAAGCGGCCGGTCGGAGTCAGGAAATTGTCCTGGACGGCGATGAACTCGACCCGCTTCTCGTCCCGGAGGAGGGCGGCCGTCCGGTTGATGTCGGCGTGCTGGTTGACAAGGGCGTTGGAGGCCACGGCGTAAATGAGCTTGATGTTCGTCTCAAGCTTATCGGTCCCGAGGAGTCCGTCGGCTTTGGTCAGCGCCGTTCCCCTCTCGGCGGCTTCGGTCCAGAGAAAGGCGGGGATCCGGGCTTCGACCGGATTCCGCCCCGTCGGGAAAACGTTCCAAAGGGGGCCGCCGTCGGGGGCTTGGAAGCCCATCCCCCCGGCCCACCCTCCCGGGATCCCGATGTTGCCGGTGATCGCGGCCAGGACGCATCCCGCCCGGACGACCTGCTCGCCGTAGGCCCGGCGCTGCATCCCGTAGCCTTGGTAGAGCATGGCCGGCTTGGTCGTCGCGTACTCGCGGCCGATCCGGGCGATCGTCTCCCGCGGAAGGCCGCAGATCTTTTCGGCCCAGTCGGGGGTTTTGGGAACGCCGTCCCGTCTGCCGAGGATGTGGTCCGAGTAGCTTTCCGCGCCTTCGGCTCCGGGGGGCATCTGCGTTCCGTCGAAGCCGAGACAGTGGCCGGCGACGAAGGCCTCATCGTGAAGCTTCTCGGTGATGATGACATGGGCCATGGCCGACATCATGGCCGCGTCCGTCCCGGGACGGATGGGAAGCCACTCGTCGGCCAGGGCCACGGCCGAAAGGGTCATCCGGGGGTCGAGGCAGACGAGCCGGGCGCCCCGCTCCTTGGCTTTGCGGAGGAAGAACTCGGAGTTCGTCCCGTCCCTCATCTCGCACGGATTCCAGCCCCACATGAGAATGTAGCGGGAGTTCACCCAGTCCTGCCGTTGGTTGCCGGTGACGTTCGTTCCGTAGACCGTCGGCGTCGCCGCGGCCATGCAGGCCCAGGAATAATTGTTGTAGAAGCCGAGGGAGCCGCCGAAGAGGTTGAGAAGGCGCTGGGCCGTCTGTCGGCCGTTCGTCTGGCTGTAGCTTCCCGTGCCGTAGGGGACGAAGATGGCGGCGTTGCCGTGGGCCTCCTTGACCCGGCGGAGCTCCGAGGCCATCCGGTCGAGAGCCTCGTCCCAGGAGAGGCGGGCGAACTTGCCCTCCCCGCGTTTACCCGTCCGGGCCATCGGATGAAGGAGGCGGTCGGGATGGTCCTGGCGCTGGCGGTAGGCCCGACCGCGGAGGCAGGGCCGGAGCTGAGGATTCTCGATCCCGTCGCCCGGCCGGTCGTCGCCCTCGATGCGGACGATTTTCCCGTCGGCGACCGTGACCTTGAGGAGGCATCGGCCGCCGCAGTTGTGGGACGGGCAGCAGGTCCGGACGACCCGGACATCGGAATTCCCCGGGCTAGCCGCCGGGCGGCCGGGAGGATTTGCCGCCGGCGGCCGGGAGGACAACGGCGGACGGAATCGGCCGACGACCGCCCCGCCCAGGGCCGCGCCCCAGCCGAGAAATGAGCGCCTTTTCATCGGGGACGCGTCGATCGGTTTTTTCATGCCTGATCGTCGGAAAGGATATCGGCCTCTTGGCCTTCGGTCAAGCTCTTCCGAGCCGGGCTAATCGGAGAAGCCGAGGGCGCGGCGCAGTTCCTCCCGGAGGGGCTCGGTGACGGCGAAGAGGTCCTCGGGGAACGTCCGGTAGGACAGGATGTGCTCGTAGGTGATCCCGGAGTGGCCGGCGTTGAGGGCCAGGCCGGCGATGAACTGGAGGCGGAGGTTGCGGTCGCGGTTGATCGCCGCGCCGGCCAGCCAGGGCTTGAGCTCGGCCTCCCGGCCGGCGTAGGTCGAAAGCAGGGCGACGGCCGAACCGAGATGAACCTCCGCGAGCGAGAGGGCGACGACGGCGTGGTCGGAATTCCGGAGCCGTCCGTCCAGGGCGTCGACGTCGATCCGGGTCGGACCGTCCCGGCCGAGAAGGACGACGTCATAGCCTGAACCCATGAGGTCGTTGGACCAGATCGTCCCCCCGGGGAAGACCTCGAAAAACGTGGCGACCTCGCTCCGGACGACGTCTTCGCTGCTGTCGTAAAGCGGGACCCACTGGCTGACGACCCCGCCGGGGTTGAGACGCCGCCGGACCATTTCGAAGTACTCCTTCGTGTAGAGCGTCGCCGAGCCCTTGACCCAGGGATGGATCGGGTCGGAGGTGATGACGTCGAACGTCTCCGCGGTCGTCAGGATGTAATGGCGGGCGTCGTCGACGACGATCCGGACGCGCGGGTCGTCGACGACGTCGTAGTTTTCGGCCCCGAAGAAGCGGGCCACGACTTCTGGGATGACCGGCTCGATTTCGCAGACGACGACCTTTTCGACGGTCGGATGGACGAGAAACGTCCCGGCCGTAACTC
>VGJF01000294.1 GCA_016867585.1 Candidatus Aminicenantota bacterium
CGTAAAACCGCGGCTTTGCCTTCCCGTCCCGGGATGGTTATAGTATGCGTCGGGCGGAATGCCCTCCGACATCCGCGACAAGGAGACGACGATGAAAAAATGGACCTGGGGATTCCTCGCGGCTCTGGTCTTTGTCATGCTCGCCGCGGGCGGCGCGGCCGACCGGCCGGGAAAACCCGTCGCCGATCTCTCCGTCCCAGGCGACGACGCCTTCGAGTCCTGCACCAGCATCCTCGTCGGCAAGTTGGCCTCGGCGGACGGCTCGACGATGACGTCCCACTCCTGCGACAGCACGACCGACAGGACCTGGATCAACGTCGTTCCCCGCAAGAAGCACAAACCCGGCGACATGGCCCCCGTCTACCGCAATTCCAAGGAGACGGCCGGCCCGGACGACCCGAACCGCTTCAAGAGCGGCGACATCCCCCAGGTCGCCGAGACTTACGCCTATATCAACGCGGCCTACCCGGTCATGAACGAGCACCAGCTGGCCATCGGTGAGACGACCTTCGGCGGGAAAAGGGAGCTCCGGAGCAAGGAGGGGATCATCGATTGCCCCGAGCTCTACCGCCTGATCCTGGAAAGGGCCAAGACCGCCCGGGAGGCGATCAAGATCGCCGACGAGCTGACCAAGACCTTCGGCTACAACGATTACGGGGAATGCTTCACCTTCGCCGATCCGCAGGAGGTCTGGCATTTCGAGATCGTCGGACCGGGAGCGGGGAAAAAGGGAGCCGTCTGGGCGGCGGTCCGCGTTCCGGACGACCACGTCGGCGTCTCGGCCAACGCCAGCCGGATCAGGCAGCTCGACCTCGACAATCCGGACCGCTTCCTGGCCTCGGCCAACGTCAAGACCGTCGCCCAGGAGATGGGCTGGTGGAAACCGGAGAGCGGCGAGCCCTTCGAGTTCTGCTACGCCTACGACTCGAGGCGGAGCCTCGGCTCAAGGCGCCGCGAGTGGCGGGCCCTGAGCCGCATCGCCCCCTCGCTCAACCTCGACGCCAACGCCGAGAACTTCCCCCTCTCGGTCAAGGCGGAGAAAAAGCTCTCGGCCAAGGATGTCCTGGATATCTTCCGCGACACCTACCAGGGCACCCCCTATGACATGGCCAGGACCATGACCGAGACCGACCGGGAAGGAAAGACGATCCTCAGCCCGGTGGCCAACCCGTTCCTGAACCGGGAGATGCTGACGCTCCTCAAGATCCCCTCCGAGAGGACGATCGCCTGCAAGCGGGCGACCTACCTCCAGGTCACCCAATCGCGGAGCTGGCTCCCCGATCCGATCGGCGGCGTCGTCTGGCTCGGGTACGACAACCCCGTCACGACGCCCCATACGCCGTTCTACGCCGGCATCACCCGGATGCCGGATTCCTACATGGTCGACGGCCGGGCCAAGTTCCGGCGCGACTGCGCGTGGTGGGCCTTCCGGACGGTCAGCCAGCTGGCCCTCTTCCGCTGGCAGCCGATGACCAAGACGATCGCCGCGGTCTGGGGCCCGATCGAGGAAAAGGCCTTCGCCGACCAGGCCAAAATCGAGGAGGAGGCCCTGGCCCTCTACAAGCAAAATCCGGCCAGGGCGGCCGAGTTCCTGACGGCCTACTGCGTCAAGATGGCCGAGGACGCCGTAGCGGCCTACTGGAAGCTCCACGACGACCTCTGGAGAGGCTACACCCAGTATTTTTAATCAGAAACAGACGCCACCCTTCTTGGCAAGAGCCGGATTGGAACGAGAATCTTAAGGCGATAGCGCTTTTGGGGGATTGGCTAAGACGAGGTTGCTGTCACCGAATTAAGGCAAGTCGGGCGGCGGCGACCTCGGGCAGGCCGGGGTCGGCGTCCTTCCACAGGGAAAGAAAGTTTTCATAATTCTCTCGGGCCTTGGCCGTATCGCCGAGCTTTTCATGAATTTGGCCCAGACGATAGAAGCTCCGGGCGTAGATGTCGCCCGCGTGGACCCGGCTCCAGTTCAAGGCCGCGATTTGATGGCAGACGGCCCGGAAAGCCCCGTCAATTCAAGGCGGAAAGATGCCAAGGAATCTTGACAGGCGCGAAACCGTCCCCCTATAGTGGAAGGCGAGGCGCCGGCCCAGGGAAGCCATGCCCGGATATAGACATTCGATCTTGACGAGCGAATCCTTCGCCGCCGCTTTGGACAGATCCAACCCCCTGGCCCGATTCCGGCGTCGGTTTTATACTCCGCCGGGGACGATCTACCTCGACGGCAATTCCCTCGGCCTCCTCTCCCGTCCGGCCGAGCGGTCGCTCGCCCGCGTCCTCGAGGAATGGCGGACGATGGGCGTCCGGGGCTGGATCGAAGGGCCCCGACCCTGGTTCTATGAGGCCGAGGAGACGGGCGCGGCCGCGGCGCCGCTCGTCGGCGCCCGGACCCACGAGCTCGTTTTCACCGGGACGACGACGGTCAACATCCACGCCCTGGTCGCGACGTTTTACGAGAGGCGCGGACGGCGAACCCGCATCCTCGCCGACGCCCTCGATTTCCCGACCGACATCTATGCCCTTCGCTCCCAGATCGCCCTCAAGGGCGGCGACCCCGAGGCCGACCTCGTTCTCGTCCCGAGCCGGGACGGCCGGACGATCGAGGAGGAGGACATCATCGAACGGATGACGCCGGAGGTCGCCCTCGTCTTTCTGCCCTCCGTTCTCTTCCGCAGCGGACAGCTTCTCGACATGGAGCGCCTGACCCGCGAGGCCCACCTTCGGGAGATCCCGATCGGCTTCGACTGCAGCCACTCGGCCGGAGCCGTCCCCCACCGCTTGAACCGCTGGGGAGTCGATTTCGCCGTATTTTGCGGATACAAGTATCTCAACGGCGGGCCGGGATGCAGCGCTTTTCTCTATCTCCACGAAAACCGGTTCGACAGGAAACCCGTCCTGGCCGGCTGGTTCGGCAACAAAAAGACCAGCCAGTTCGACCTCCGCCTGGATTTCGACCCCACCCCCGCCGCCGGAGGATGGCAGATCTCGTCGCCGGGCATTCTGGGATCGGCGACCATGCCGGGATCTTTGACCGTTCTCCGGGAAGCCGGGATCGACCGGATCCGGCGGGAATCGGTCCGGATGACGTCCTACCTCATCGACCTCGTGAAGGCCGTCCTGGAGGCCCCGCCCTACGGCTTCAGGATCGGCACCCCCCTGGATCCGCGCCGTCGGGGAGGGCATGTCGCCCTCGAACATCCCCGCGAGGCCTTGCGCATCAACGAGGCCTTGAAAGCGCGCGGCGTCGTCCCGGATTTCCGTCCCCCCAACGTCATCCGGCTGGCCCCCATTCCCCTCTACAACACCTATCGCCAGATCCGGGGGGTCGTCTTCCGCCTCAAGGACATCGTCGATTCCGGCGAATTTCGGGCTTTCAGCCGCCGGCGGAAAGCCGTTTCCTGAAGCCCCGTATCACGGGCCTCAGGCCGCTTGCCGGCCTTGATATCGTCAAGACGAAGACTTTAATCCGAGTTTGATAGGAATGGATTCTTGTAATTATATTTCCTTGATAAGGGACACTTAAATCCGAGTTTGACACCGATAGGCACATTTTAGGCTGATCGAGATAGCCATCTTGATGATATTCCATAAGATACGATTTTCGGAATAGATATTTTCTCCAGAAACATAGATACACATAATATTGGTAATGACTTGACAACAAGGATTTCAATGTGATAATAGATAGATATCATGTACATCCGGAGGGTCCAAAGAAACAATCTCGACGGCTCCTCGGTCTCCTACCTCCAGATTGCCGAAAACGTTTGGGACTCCGAAAAACGAAGATCCAAGGTCCGGATCCTCTGCACCCTGGGT
>VGJF01000295.1 GCA_016867585.1 Candidatus Aminicenantota bacterium
TTTCGCGTCCTCGCCGTTGCTCCACCGCGCTTTTTCGCCTGAAAAACTACGCCCCCCCACCCGTTCATAAACCAAGTTGCGGAATCTCTGAGGAAAACGGCCTCGCCTTGTCAAGACAAATGATTTGTGTTAATTCATCCTCGAAAATGTCCAAGGGCAGAGGGCCGCGATCCCGAAAGACGGCCGCCGCGATCGCCGCCGGAGTCGTCCTTTTCGCCGCCGCGGCCGCCGTCCTCCGCGGGGAAGAGCCCCCGCCGCCGGAAAAGCGGTTCGGACCGCTCGAAAAATCGCTTCTCGTTCCCGGCTGGGGACAACTTTCCGAGAAACGCTATTTCGAGGGATTCGCCTTTTTCGGGGCCGAGGTGGCCTGCCTGATCGGATTTTTCCGCAATGACCGCCTCGGCAACGAACGCTACGCCCTCTACAAGGCGGCCGCTTCGGTCGAGGACGCCGTCCGCCGTCGGCGCGAGGTCGAGATGTTCGACCGGCGGCGGAACGGCTTCCTCCTGGCCGCGGCGGCCGTCTGGGCGGCAAACCTGGTCGATATCGTCCTCATCCTCAAGAGTCGAGGCGGCGGGCGGCCCGCCGCCCTCAAGTTCGGATGCGACGGACCCGATGAAATCCGCATCTCCCTGGCTTGCCGTTTTTAGCCTTCTCGCCGGAGCGGCCTGTCAGGACCGGATCTTCGACAACCCCCTCGACCCTCAGGCCGGAGAAGCCGTCTTCGAGGTCGGCCACACGATTTTCGCCCCGGCCGCCTCGCCCCGGGGCCTGGCCTGGGACGGGTCGATCCTTTGGAGCGTCGACGGCTCGACGGGCGCCCTTGTCGGGCTGAATCCGGCCAACGGGGCCGTCGTCCGGACGCTTCAGGCGCCCGCCGCGGCCGCGGCCGACGCCGCCTACGACGGAGCCGACCTCTGGGTCTGCGGCGAGGCCGACGTCTTCGTCTACAAAATCAACCTCCTCAACGGGGGCATTCAGAAACGGCTGAACATGCAGCGCGGGTCCTTCACGGCCTGCGAGTTCGCCCTCGGCTCGCTCTGGCTCGCCGACGCCCAGGCGAACAAAATCCTCCAAGTCGATCCCGAGACGGGCGAGGTCCGAAGCTCGTTTCCGAACCCCGGAACGCGGGCCGGGGGGTTGGCCTTCGACGGGGCGCGCTTCTGGGTCTCGGATGCCCGGACCCTGGCCATCCACCAGATCGACGCCGCCGGCCGGCCTCTCCGGAAATTTCTCTCCCCCGGCCCCTCGCCCCAAGGCCTGGCCTTCGACGGCCGGTACCTTTGGAACGCGGACGGAAACCAGCGGGTCTACCAATTGAGGTTCCCGTCATGAAACGGCCGGGCCGTCTCGTCTCCGGTCTCCTGGCCGGCCTTCTCGCCGCGCCGGCCGCCGGTTTGACGGGAGAGAAGGACGTCCTCCTGCGGGTCGAGGCCGCGTATCTGGCCTACAGCTACGACCATGGCCGCCTTTTCGGAACGGAGGTCGAGTTCGATCTCGGGCCCTGGCGGATTTCGGCCCGAATCCTGAGAGCCGACTTCCCCTCGCGGACATTCCTCGCCTCGGGGGAGGTCTCCCTGCGCGGGCCGTCCGTGACCGTGAAGGCCGACGAATGCCTCTTCGATGTCGTCCAAGGAACGGGGATCCTTTTCCGCTATGGACAGGAGATCGAAATCTCATCCCTGCCGGGGGCCCCGGCCTTGGAGGCGGACGACATCCGGCGGGCCTGGGAGGCCGTGGAGGCCATCGGCTCGCTCTCCCTGGCGGAGATCCGGGGTTCGCTCATCAGCTTCACGGCCAAGGCCGTCGACGTCCTCCCCGGCTTCGAGGTCGTCGGGTACGATGTCGTCAGCTATTTCGAGGGCGTCGAATCGGTCGGCTTCCGGAAGTTCAAGCTCTCCCTCGGCCAGGGAGAGCGGACGGGCGGATTGGCCCTCGACAAGGTCTGGTTCAACCGGACCCAGGGGCTGTTCGCCAACCTGAGCTACGGCCTCGAGCGGGAAAAGAAAGTCGAAAGCCTGACCGAGCTCCGCTACGAGGAGCACAGCCTCCTGAAAAGCTACCGCGGACGTCCCCGTCAGCTCGACGTCCAGACTTCTAGCGTCTGGACGCTCGGAGCCGGACGGACCGACCTCGGGCTGGCCGGGAACTACAATTCGACCGGACTCTGGAACGCCCGGCTGTTCCTCAACCGCCGCTTCGGGGAAACCTCCGGCCGCCTTCTCTTCGACCTGGCCTTCATCAAGCCGCTCGACCGGCCCGAGGAGGCCTGGCTGGGCGTCCAGACGAACATCGACGGGAAGCGCTGGGGCGTCCTGAATTTTTCCGGAAAGCTCGAAGCCCATAACCAGGCCCTCGCCGGCCTGGCCTATTCCGTCGGCCTCCTCGACCGCCTCCGTCTCTCTCTCTCCTCGGCCTATTCCCGGGTCCGCCTCGGCGGCTTCGGGGGGGTCGCGAAATTATGGACGAGCGACCTCGCCCTGACCTATCTGGCCGACGCCTGGTCGGCCGCGGCCGATTACCACCTCAACCGCGACCTGGCCGGCCGCCAGAGCCTCCACCGGCCGCAGCTCCGCATCGGACTGAATCCCTTCGCCTTCTACGGCGGGCTTCTCACGGCCTCCTTCCGGAACGTCTTCGTCGCCAACGACCTCCGGACGCCGGAGGCGAGGTCGCGATCCTACACCAACAACACGGCGCTTTCGATGACGGCCAGGCCGGTCTATCTCCGGCCCGATTTCAGCCTCCAGGCCGGCCTCGCCCTGGAGCAATTCCTGGAAAAAGAGGGCCGGAATTTCACCTCGGGAGGGGTCATCCTGCGCGGCTTGGCCGAACTCTCGCCGGCCGTCTCCCTCGAGGCCTTCACGAGCCTCCAGTCCCGGCGGCGGACGAAGGGGTGGCTGATCGAAGGGACGACGAGCCGGGACGTGACGGCCATGCTCCGGATCCGGCCCGAGGCAAGGCTCAACGGCTGGCTGACAATCTCCTACGACCCCAAGGCCGGGGAGTGGAAGCCGGCGTATGCCGACCTGGCCGTCGGGCTCGTCCGCAACTGGGAATTCCAGACCCTCCTCAGCCTCGACTTCGAACGGAGGAGATTGGCCAACATCGACCTGTCGTTGGTCCGTCACGCCGGGCGTTTCGACTTGAGGTTCGTCTGGCGGAGCATCTCCCGCCAACTCCTCATCGAACTCATCCCGGCCCTCGGCCGGCCGGGCCCTCCCGAGACGGGTCCCGACCGAAGACGCTGATCAAATTTTCAGGAAGCGCTTGACGTAATCCCGGACCTCGGCGACGCCCGCCGCCCGGCAGACGGCGTAGAAAACGAGGAGACCGGCCGCGCCCGAAAGGATGACGTTCGCGATTTTGACGGGAAGGCCCGTCCCCAGGAGAAGGCTCAGGCCGCGATAGGACCCCCAGGAAGCCGCCCCGCCGGCGAGCGAGCCCAGGGTCAGGAGGCCGGCATAGCGGGCCAGGGGCCGGGAGGAAAAGGGCCCGATTTTCTTCGGAAGCCAGAGACAGAGGAGCCCGATGTTGACGACCGTCGCGACCGAGGCCGAAAGCGGAAAGGCCCGGTAGCCTAGGACATGCATGAGGGCGAGGTTCAGGGCGACGTTCGTCCCGACCGAGGCGAAGCTGGCGACCATCGGCCGACGGGCGTCGCCGTAAGCGTAAAAGACGCCGGCCACGTTCCGGAGGGCCGAGGCGAAGGGGACGCCGATCATGTAGAGGGCGAGCATCGCGGCCGTGGCCGCCGTGTCGGCGGCCGTGAATTTTCCGTGCTCGTAGATGACGCTC
>VGJF01000296.1 GCA_016867585.1 Candidatus Aminicenantota bacterium
GTTTGACAACGCCCGCCGCCCCCGCTATATTCGGACTATCCCGAGCCAAACGCAAACACCGACCTGCGCCGCCGCCCGCGGGCTCATCGGCCTCGCGGTTCTCATCTCCCTCGTTTTCCTTTTCCAGCTCCTCCTCTTCCCCTACGGCCGGGACCAGGGGATCTACTCCGTCGTCGCCGACACGATGCTCGACGGGGGCGCGCCCTACAAAGACGCCTGGGACTTCAAGACGCCGGGCGTCTATTTCCTCTACGCCCTGGCCCGGGCCCTCTTCGGCCGGACGTTCGCCTCCGTCCGCATCCTCGAAGCGGCGATGCTCGCGGCCTGGATGTGGGGCTGCGCCGTTTTTTCGAGGCGCCATCTCGGCCGCTCCGCCCCCGGGATCGTCGGCGGCGCGATCGGCCTCGTTCTCTACGTCCAGCTCGAATTCTGGCACACGGCCCAACCCGAGAGCTTCGCGGCCGCGGTCCTCATTTGGGCCCTGGCCGCGGCGACTTATGCCCCCGCACCCGAGGACGCCCGCAAACGGACGAAACAGCTCGCCTCTTGGGCCGCCTCGGGGGCGCTCTTCGCCCTGGCCGGGCTCCTGAAGCCTCCGCTCGCGGCCGGGGCCCTCTCCAGCCTCGCCCTCATCGCGGCCGGCCGGAGGAAACGGCCGGATGTCCCGCAAACTCCGGGGCCCGCCTCCGCCGTCCTTGCCTTCGCCGCCGGCGGACTGGCCGTCGCCGCCGCGGCCTTTTTCTACTTTTCCCTCGCCGGCGCCTGGCCGGACCTCGTCGACGCCCTCGCCGTCTTCGCCCCGACCTATGTCCGGACCGGACAGGCCGCTTCGAGCTTTCCCGCCCTCCTCGGCCTGACCGTCTGGAAATTCGCCTGGGCCTTCTCTCCGGCCGTCCTCATCGGGCTGTTCCTCGCCCTCCTCCTTCCCCGGGCCCATGCCCGCGAATCCCAAGGCGCCGCCCACGTCCTCGGCTGCTTGGCCTTCCAGCTCCTCGGCATCGCCTGGCAGGGCAAGCTCTTTCACTACCATTTCGGGGCGGCCCTGCCGCTCGGCGGCCTCCTGGCCGGCTGGGCGGCCTGGAAACTCGCCGCGGCCTTCAAGATCTCCTGGGCGACGGCCGCCGCCCTCCTCGCCGTCGCCGCCGCAGCATGGATGTGGCACCCGGCCAACAGCCCGGCCCTCTCCTTCGGCGAGCGGAGTTCCATCCGGTTCGGGACGGTCGGCGCGCCAGCGGCCGAACGGCGCAAAATCATGGACGACCTTGCGACCGCGGCCGATGTCGACGCGGCCGCCAACCGGGAGGCGGCTCTGTGGATCGCCGGGCATACGACTGTCGGCGCCCCCGTCTTCGTTTGGGGCTCTGAGCCCGTCATCTATATCCTCGCCGGCCGGCCTCCGGCGAGCCGCTACATCTACAACGTCCCGCTCCGCGTCGAAGGCTACGCCGAGAAAGCCCGGCCCGCCCTCCTCGCCGAGCTGCGGGCGAGGCCGCCCGCGGCGGTCGCCGTCGAATCGGGCGACGTCCTCCCCGGCGTCACCGGAAACCCGAGGGACAGCCGGGCCGAGCTCGAGCGCTTTCCCGAGCTCGAGGATTTTCTCGAAACCGGCTATGTCCGGTCCGCCGCCTTCCCGAAATTCGCGATCTGGCTGAGAGCCCCCGGAGGCGATCGATGAGGAGAGACCGGCCGGCCGTCGCCGCCGCCCTTCTTCTCCTCGCCGTCCTCGCCGCCGTGGGCTTCGCCTCGGTGCGCCTGACCGGCGGACGGTTCGTCTATCCCCTCGACGACACGTACATCCACATGGCCATGGCCCGCACTCTGGCCGGGAGCGGGACTTGGGGCTTCGCCCCGGAGAGCTTCGCTTCGGCCTCGTCCTCCCCTCTGTGGACGTCGCTTCTCGCCCTGGCCTACGCGATCTTGGGCCCGGGCGAGATCGCCCCTCTCGTCCTGAACGCCGTCCTGGCCGTCGTCCTCGTTTTCGTCGTCTCTTCGCTCTTCCGGCGCTTCGGCGTCACCCCCCGGGAGCGTTTTCTCTCCCTCCTGGCCATCATCCTCTTCGCGCCCCTCGCGCCGCTCGTCTTCTGCGGCATCGAGCACGTTCTCCACGCCCTCCTGGCCGTCCTGTTCGTCGAAGCGGCCGCCGCGGCACTGCGGCCTCCGCCGTCTTCTTCTCCGGCCCGGCTCCTCGTCCTCGCCCCGCTCCTGGCCATGGCCCGCTTCGAAAGCCTCTTTCTCCTCGTCTTCGCCGCCCTCCTCCTCGCCGCCCGAAAGCGCTTCGGCGCCGCGGGGGGCGTGCTGGCCCTCGGCTTCGCCCCGGTCGCCGCCCTTGGCCTCATCTCGACCGCGAACGGCTGGTTCTTTCTTCCGAATTCCGTCCTGCTCAAAGGGCGGCTCCCGGACGCCCTTTCTCTCGCCGCGGCGGGCGAGCTCCTGGGGAACGCCGCCGCCGAAGTCTGGCGGAATCCCCATGTCCTCGTCTTGTCGGCGGCCGCGGCGGCCGTCCTCGCCCTCCGCCTCCGCCGCAAAAGGCCGCTCTTCGAGCCGGCCGGCGTCTTCGCCGTCCTCTTCCTCTTGGGGATGGCCGCCCAAGTCGTTTTCGCCCATTTGGGCTGGTTCTATCGCTACGAGGCCTACCTCATGGTCCTCGGGACCGTCGCCCTCGTCTTCGGGACGCGAGGCTTGACGGCCGCCGCGCCGCCGCTTGCCACGCCTCTCCCCCCGCCACCCGCCTCCCCGGGGGCCGCCCCGTCTCCCCTCCGTCTCCCCTCGCTCCTCGCCCTCGCCCTCCTCGCCGCCGTCCCCGGCTGGCGGGGCATTCGGGCGACTGCCGAGGTTCCCCGCGCTTCCCGCAACATCTACGAGCAGCAAATCCAGGTCGCGGCGTTTCTTCGCGCCCATTATTCCGGCGACGCCGTCGCCCTGAACGACATCGGGGCGGCCCAGTGGTACGCCCGCTTCCGCTGCCTAGACCTGTGGGGGCTGGCCGATATCGACGTCGCCCGGGCCCGTTTGGCCAAGACCTACCGCCCTGAAACGATGGCCGCCTTCGCCGCCCGGGCCGGCGTCCGGATCGCCGTCGTCTACGAGGAGTGGTTCGACCGCTTCGGCGGCCTCCCGGCCGGGTGGGTCAAGGTCGGCCGGTGGACGATCGAGGACAACATCGTCTGCGGCGGCCCGACCGTCGCCTTTTTCGCCGTCCGTCCCGAGGAGGCGGGGCCTCTGGCCGAAGCCTTGAGCGATTTCCAGGCAGAGCTACCGCCACGGGTTCTCTCTCGGATTTCCTGGAAAGGAGGCCGATGAAACAGCCCCGCCCGCCTCGACTCACGAACGCCGGGGTGCTGGCTTTGAGCGCCGCCGTCCTGGGGCTTTTAGCTGCGTTCCTCCCGGTCTACATCCGGGCCAAGGACTGGGCCACCGACCGGTCGACCATGACCGATATGCTCATGTTCGAGCGGGCCATCCGCCGATTCGTCGAGGCGAACGGGAGGCCGCCGGCCAACCCCAACGGCCTCGTCCAATACAACAAGCCTTTTTTCCGCGACCTTCTGCCCTATCTCGATTTCGTCCGGCCGGTGGACTGGTGGGGATACAATTACTGGATTTGGACCGGGCCGGGCAACCGCGCCTACGGCCTGACGACGGACAAGGACACGGACATTATCATCGTTTCGACGGCGAGGCGGGGCGGCCGGGAAACCTGGGTTTACGACCCCGCCCGGCCCGAAGGGGGGCTATACGAAATCCGCTCGGCCGGGGATTTCGAAAAGGACATCGTCCTGTGGAAC
>VGJF01000297.1 GCA_016867585.1 Candidatus Aminicenantota bacterium
GAGGTCGACGACCCCCTGAAAGTTTTTCTCCTCCCCGACCGGCCATTGGACCGGGACGGCCGCCCGGCCGAAAAACTGCCGGACGGATTCGAGAGCCCGGCCGAAGTGGGCGTTCTCGCGGTCCATCTTATTGACGACGATGAGCCGGGGGAGGCCGAACTCCTCGACCATCTCCCAGACCTTCTCGGTCCCGACCTCGACCCCGGCCACGGCGTCGACCAGGACCGCCGCCCCGTCCGCGGCCCGGAGGCAGGCCCGAGTGTCCCAGAGAAAGTTCGAATAGCCCGGGGTGTCCAGGATGTTGACCTTGTGGCCGGACCATTCCACGGAGCAGGCCGCCGAGCCGATCGAGATCTTCCGCTCGACCTCCTCCGGCTCATAATCCGTGACCGTGTTGCCCTTGTCGACCTTGGTCAGACGCGAGGTGACGCCGGCGTCGAAGAGACACGCCGCGGTCAGGGTCGTTTTTCCGCACGAGCCATGCCCGATGAAGGCGATGTTCCGAATCTCGCCGGATGCGTAATCTTTCATGGCTAAGCCTCCCGAGGTGTTCGATCGCCGCGCCGATGGAGCGACGAGCCACGCGAAAAAGAAAAGCTATCATACCCCAAAAAAAGGGCCCAACTCAAGCCGGCTGGACGGCGGGCCGCGGCTGGGTTAAAATACCGGACCATGCCGATCTATGAATTCTGCTGCTCCGCCTGCGGGAAAAAGTTCGAATCGCTCGTCCGCCTGGGCGGGGAAAAGGACGTCGCCTGCGCGTTCTGCGGCGCCCGGGACGTCCGGAAACTCCTCTCGGCGTTCGGCATCGGGGGGGGCGCCAGCCGCCTCAAGGCGTCTTCGAGCGGGTGCTCCTCCTGCGCGAGTCACTCCTGCAGCACGTGCCATTAGCCCATGGAGGACATCCGGATCGGGGTCGACACCGGGGGGACGTTCACCGATTTCGTCATCGTCCGGGGAGGCCGCCTCTCGACCCATAAACTCCCCTCGACTCCGGCCAACCCGTCCCGGGCGATTCTCGAGGGCCTTCGTCCCTACCTCGGGCCGGTCGCCCGCCCCGTCATCATCCACGGGACCACCGTCGCGACCAACGCCCTCCTCGAACGAAAAGGGGCCCGGACGGCCCTCGTCACGACCGAAGGATTCGAGGACGTCCTCTCCATCGGGAGGCAGACGCGCCGCCTCCTGTACAGCTTGAAGGGCGAAAAGCGGCGGCCGGTCGTCGACCGAGGCCTGTCCTTCGGGGTGAGCGAACGGACGACGGCCGAAGGCCGGGTCGAAAGGCGCCCTCGTCCCGCCGAGCTGCGGGCCGTCGCGAATCGCCTCCGGGCCCTGGGGGTGGAGGCCGTGGCCGTTTCGCTCATCCATGCCTATGCCAACGGGGAGAACGAGGAGGCCGTCCTCGCCGCCCTCCGCCGGGCCGGCCTCCTGGCCTGCGCCTCATCCCGCCTCCTCCCGGAGTACCGGGAGTACGAAAGGACGTCGACCACGGCCGTCAACGCGTACCTGATGCCCATCCTCGACCGCTATCTCGAGACTCTCGAAGCCGGCGTCGGCCGGGCCGAGTTGAGGGTCATGCAGTCCAACGAGGGCTACATCAAGGCCGGGAAAGCCAAGGCCGAGCCGATCCGGACCGCCCTGTCCGGACCCGCGGGCGGAGCCGTCGGCGCCCTCATCCTCGGCCGGGCGGCCGGTTTTCCGAAAATCGTGAGCTTCGACATGGGGGGGACGTCGACCGACGTCTCTCTCATCGACGGAGGCTTGAGGCGGACGAACGAAGCCCTCGTCGGGGACTTTCCCGTCCGCCTTCCGGTCATCGACATCCATTCCGTAGGGGCCGGCGGCGGCTCGATCGCCACCGTCGACCCGGGCGGTTCCCTCCGCGTCGGCCCCGAAAGCGCCGGCGCCGACCCCGGGCCGGCCTGCTACGGGAAAGGAGACCTGCCGACCGTCACCGACGCCAACCTCGTCCTCGGCCGGATCGACCCCGGCTTTTTTCTGGGGGGCCGGATGAAAATCGACCCGGGCCGTAGCCGCGAGGCCGTCGCCCGTCTGGCCTCGGCGATGGGGAAAACCGTTCTCGAGGCGGCCCAGGGGGTGGTCGACGTCGCCAACGCCAATATGGAAAAGGCGATCCGGGTCATTTCGATCGAACGGGGGATCGACCCCCGGGATTTCACCCTCTTCTCCTTCGGCGGAGCGGGGGGAATGCACGCCGTCGACATGGCCTCCGACCTCCGGATGAAGGGCGTCCTCGCCCCGGCCCATGCCGGCGTCCTGTCGGCGTTCGGCCTCCTCATGGCCGACGCGGTCAAGGATTATTCGAAGTCGGTCCTGAAGACCCTGCCTCAAGTCGATGGCCGGTTGATCGAACGGCAGTTCGGCGAACTCGCCCGGCGCGGACGGGAGGACCTTCGGGACGACGGGTTCGACGACGAAAACATCGTCCTCGAGAGGGCCGTCGACCTCCGCTATCTCGGCCAATCCTACGAGCTCACCCTTCCTTACGAGGGCCACCTCACGAGCCTCGCCTCCGCCTTCCACCGCGCCCACCGCGGGGCGTATGCCTACCATCATCCAGGCGGCCAGGTCGAGGTCGTCAACTTGAGGCTTAAAGCCCGGGGGTTGAGCCCGAAAATCAAGCTCGAGAAACGCCCCGCCTCGAAATCGGCCGACCCCGAGGAGGCCGTCCTCAAGACCCAGGCCATCGTCCACGGCGGACGGACGCGGCGCGGGCCGGTCTATGACCGCGCCCGCCTTTCGCCCGGCCAAGAGCTTTCGGGACCCGCCCTCGTCGTGGACTCCGGCTCGACGACGTTCCTCCCCCCGGGGTTCGGCCTCCGGGTCGATGCCTATCTCAACCTCGTCATCGGAAGGAGACGGCGATGACCCGACGGCGGGCTCCCGACCCGATCGAGCTTGAGATCTTCAAGAACCTATTCGTCTCGATCGCCGAGGAGATGGGCGCGGTCCTCGGCCGGACGGCCCTCTCTCCCAACATCAAGGAGCGGAAGGATTACTCCTGCGCCGTCTTCAACCGGAAGGGAGAGACGCTCGCCCAGGGCTCTCACATTCCCGTCCACCTCGGGGCCATGCCGCTTTCTGTCCAAGCCGCGACGGCGTCTCTCGACTTCGAGGAGGGCGACTTGGCCCTGGTCAACGACCCCTACCGGGGCGGGACGCATCTCCCCGACATCACGGCCATCGCCCCCGTTTTCTTCGGGGGGCGGCTCCGTTTTTTCGTCGCCAACCGGGCCCACCACAGCGACGTCGGCGGGATGACTCCCGGCAGCATGCCCCTGGCCACCGAAATCTTCCAGGAAGGACTCATCCTCCCGCCGCTCAAACTCGCCCGCCGGGGCCGGCTCGACGACGACATCCTCCGGATGATCCTGGCCAATGTCCGAACCCCCGAGGAACGGCGGGGAGACCTCCTGGCCCAGATCGCCGCCTGCGAAAAAGGACGGGCTCGGATCGGCGAGGCCGTCGAGAAATTCGGACTCCACCGGGTCGACCGCTACGCCTCCCTGATCCAGGACTACACCGAAGCCTTCCTCCGCCAGACGATCCGGGGGATCCCCGACGGCGATTACGCCGCGGCCGACTTCCTGGACGATGACGGGATCGGCGACGAGCCCATCAAGATTGCGGCCGAGGTCCGCATCCGGGGGAGCCGGGCGGTCGTCGATTTCAGCCGCTCCTCGCCCCAGGTCCGGGGCGGGGTCAACGCGAATTTCGCGGTCACGGCCTCGGCCGTTCTGTACGTCTTCCGGTCCCTCATC
>VGJF01000298.1 GCA_016867585.1 Candidatus Aminicenantota bacterium
GCCCTGACGCGGAGCGCCCCGCCAAAATCATGCTCCCCGCCCAGGACAAAATGCTCGGACTTGACCGGAAGGAGCGCGGCGTTGGCGGGATGGGACGCCAGCCAGAACGTCTCGGGCGATTGGTAGTGAATCCCATAGGAGGCATGGACGCTCGTCGCCGGCCCGAAGGCATAGGCCAGGCCGAAACGGGGGCTCATCGTTCGCCGCCGGATGTAGGTCATGTCATCATAGCGCAGCCCGGCTGTGGCTTTCAGCCGGGCCGTGACGGGAAAGCTCGCCTGGAGGTAGGCCGCCGTCTTGCCGGAGCTCAGCGACCGGTCGGTGTCGACCCGGGTGTAGCGGAAGCCCATCCGGTCGATGACGAGATACCCGCCCCGGTAATACATCCGGTGCCGGGCCTCGAGTCGCTTGTACGAAGCGCCGCCGAGGACTTGAAGCTTCGGCAGGACGAAATATTCGACGTCGACCCGGCCCGTCGTCTCGTCGTCGTCGGACCGGATCGTGTAGCGCTCGAGGCCGCCGCTCACGAGGCGATAGGTATAGCGATTGTCCGTCCGGGAGAGGGTGAAATAGGCCACTCCTCCCCTGCCGAGAAGGGCCTTGACCGTGGCCCCGGCGACGTCCAAGCCGTCCCCGATGTCGATTTTCATCCGCCGGTCGGGGGGGTCGTCGGCCTCTTCGATATGGAGGCTGTCCCTGGCATAAAGCCCCAGGATCGAGACTTGGACGGCCGAGGTGATGTCGTATGCGGCCTTGGCCAGGACGTCCTCGAAATCCGGGACGACGGTCAGGTCGATCGTCCAATCCCGGGGGATGACCGAGAAGTAGTCCTTCCGGCCCGAGACGAGCCAGGAGCCCCGCTCGGAGAAGAGGGGGCCTTCGGCGTTGAGCCCGGCGCCGAGGAGGCTGAACGCGGCCTGGCCGTGGAGGCGCTTCCGGTCGCCCTCCTTGAGCCGGACCCGGGTGACCGAAGAGAGCTTGTCGCCGTAGTAGGCCGGGAAGCCGCCGCTGAAGAATTCGAGGTCCTGGACGACCGAGGCCCCGAGAAGCCCCATCGCCCCTCCCCCCGAATTCTGGGAGCCGAAGTGGCTGAGTCCCGGGACTTGGACCATGTCGATCATGAACATGTTCTCGGCCGGGCTGCCGCCGCGGACGATGAGGTCGTTCTTGAAGTCGCCCGTCGCCGCCACCCCCGGCAGGACCTGAATGGCCCGGGTGATGTCCTCGAACGTTCCGGGGATTTCCCGGACCTGCTGGCCCGAGAGCTCCCGGCGGCTCGAGGCGTCGGTCTCGGTCCGGGTGAAGGCGTCGGCGACGACGGTGACCTCCTTCGTCAGGGGTTCGAGGTCCGCGTCGGCCCGGACTTCGGCCCCTGCCGGCCCCTCCGCCCGGACGCGCCGGACCTGGGGCATGTAGCCGTCCTTTTCGAAAAGAACCTGCCAGGCGCCGCGGGGGACGTTTTCGAGGCGATACCGGCCGTCGGCGTCCGTGCTCGCGGCCAGGGCGGTCTCGAGGACGACGACGCGGCACCCCGGCAGCGGAGCGCGATTTCCTCGGTCGGTCACCGTGCCGACAAGCACCGAGGAAAAAGGGGAGGAAAAAGGGGACGGTTCCATTTTTTGTTCCGGGGAGAAAAGAGAACCGTCCCCTTTTAACGGCGAAGCGAGGCCGAGGAGTAGGGAGAAGACGAGGCCGAGATTCACATCCTTAAAAATACAAGACTCCCGGACCGTCGTCAATCAGCCGCTGTTGCCGTCCTTGTAGAGGCTGTCGATGAGCTCGCCATACTTCGCCTGGACGATGTTGCGCCGGATTTTCATCGAGGGCGTCATTTCGTCGCGGGCGATCTCGAAATCCCGGTCGAGGACGGCGATCTTCTTGATCCGCTCGTAGGAGGCCAGGTTGGGGGTGGCCTTGTCGATCTCGGCCTGGAGGAATGAAACGACGGCCGGGTGGGCGGCCAGGTCGGCCCGGCTGGCGTAAGAGATGTTGTTGGCCGCCGCGTATTCCTCGAGCTTCTCGAAGTTCGGGACGATGAGGGCCGAGACGAACCGGCGCCTGTCCCCGATGACGACGGCGTTGACGATGTAGGGGTTCGTCTTCAGGACGTTCTCGATCGGCTGGGGGGCGATGTTTTTCCCGCCGGCCGTGACGATGAGGTCCTTCTTCCGGTCGGTGATGGACAGGAAGCCCTCCTCGTCGATCTTCCCGATGTCGCCCGTCTTGAACCAGCCGTCCTCGAAGACCTCGGCCGTCTCGACGGGCTTCTTGTAATAGCCCTGCATGATGTTGGGCCCCCGGGTCAGGATCTCGCCGTCGGGGGCGATCTTGACCTCGACCCCGGGGATGGGCTTGCCGACGCTGCCGAACTTGAGGTTGTCGAAGGTGTTGGCCGAGACGACGGGCGAGGTCTCGGTCAGGCCGTAGCCTTCGAGGACGACCAGGCCGAGGGCGTAGAAGAACTCGGCGATGTCCTTCGAAAGCGGCGCGCCGCCCGAGACGAAGAACCGGACCCGGCCGCCCGTCTTGGCGATGACCTTCGAGAAGACGAGCTTATGGGCCAGGCCGTGCCTGAACTTCAGACCGCCCTTGACCGGCTTCTTGGCCAACCGCTTCGCCCCGGCCGCCTTCCCGACCTTGACCCCCCAGAAAAAGATCTTGCGCTTGAGGCCGGAGCTCGCCCGGACGTTGTCCATGACCTTGGCGTAGATTTTCTCGAAAACCCGGGGGACGCTGACCATGATGTGGGGCCGGACTTCGGTCAGGTTCTGGGCCACGGTCTCGATGCTTTCGGCGTAGCCGATCGTGCAGCCCTTGTAGACATAGGTGAAGGTGACCATCCGCTCGAGGACATGGGACAGGGGCAGGAAGGAGAGGACGGTGTCCTTCTCGGAGAACTCGATGATCGTCGAAACGGCCGTGATGTTGCTGACGAAATTCGCGTGGGTCAGGATGACCCCCTTGGGGACGCCCGTCGTCCCGGAAGTGTAGATGATCGAAGCGACGTCCTCCGGAGCGACGGACCCGGCCGCCTCCTCAAAAAGCCCGGGATGGGCCGCTTCGAGGGCTTTCCCCCGCTCGAGGATTTCGCCGAACGTCAGGACGCCCGCGGCCGGGGCTTTCGGAAGGAGGGTGATGAAATGCTTGACCGTCCCGAGGTCGGCCCTGATGGCCGCGACCTTGGCCCACTGCTCTTCGTTCGAGACGATGACGATCTGGGCGTCCGAGTCGTTGATGATGTACTTGACCTGCTCGGGCATGAGGGTCGTGTAGATCGGGACGGTGACCCCTCCCTGGCAGACCGAGGCGAAGTCGGCGACCGTCCACTCCGGCCTGTTCTCGGAAAGGATGATGAACTTGTCCCCCTTGGCGAAGCCGAGGTCCTTGAGGCCGAGAGCGAAGCGTCGGACCTGCTGGCCGAACTCCTCGGTCGAGATGGGCGTGTAGACGCCGCCCTTCTTGACCAGCATGAAATCCGGCTTGGGGTAGGCCTTGACCGTGTTCAAAAACATCTGGGAAAGGGTGGTGATCATTCTTCCCTCCAGCGGCGCGGCGTTGACTGCCAAAGTGGGCTCATTTTAAAAATTTGGAGAGGGCTTGTCAAACGATTTGAATAATGACGATATATCTTTTTGCCGAGTCTTTTATTCCCGCCGCGCCGGCCCGCGACGTCCCCCGCTCGCCCGCCAATAAAATTGACATGGTCCGGG
>VGJF01000299.1 GCA_016867585.1 Candidatus Aminicenantota bacterium
GCTCGCCGATCTGGAAGGCCTGGTATGCCTTCCCGCCGACGAGCGAGGAGATGATCGAGGCCGGATTCCAAAAGATCCTCAAGTTGTGGACGCCGATTTTCGACGCCTTCGACCGGGCCGGGGTCCGCTTCGGCCTCGAGGTCCATCCGACCGAGATCGCCTTCGACCTCTACACGGCCGAGCGCCTGCTCCGGACGTTCGGCCGGAGGCCGGCCCTCGGCTTCAATTTCGACCCGAGCCATCTCGTCTGGCAGGGCCTCGAGCCCCATCTTTTCATCCACGAGTTCGCCGACCGGATCTACCACGTCCACATGAAGGACGCGGCCGTGACCCTCGACGGCAAGGCGGGGATTCTCGGCTCCCACCTCCCCTTCGGCGACCGGCGGAGAGGCTGGAATTTCCGCTCCCTGGGCCGCGGCGACGTCGATTTCGAGGAAATCATCCGGGCCCTCGACGCCGTCGGCTACGGCGGGCCGCTCTCGGTCGAATGGGAGGACAACGGGATGGACCGCGAGTTCGGGGCCCGGGAAGCCCTCGAGTTCGTCCGGGGGATCGACTTCCCGCCGTCGGCGATCGCCTTCGACAAGGACATGAAAAAGTAACCCATGATGAAACGACGCGATTTCCTCAAGTCCTCGACGGCCGCCGGACTGGGCGCCGCCCTGACCGGCCGCGGGGCGGCCCGGGACGCCGGCCGAATCCCGCCCCGATTGTCCGGGGCCGAGACAGGACCCGGGGCGGCCGACGAGCTCCGGGTCGGCCTGATCGGCTCCGGCGAGCAGGGCCGCATCCTCCTCGAGTCCTGCCTTCGGATTCCCGGCATCCGGGTCGCCGCCGTCTGCGACATCTGGTCCTACAGCCGGCAGTACGGCCAGGGCTACCTCCGCAAGCACGGCCAGAACCCGGCCGCTTACGAGGATTACCGCGAGATGCTGGCCAAGGAGAAAGACCTCGACGCCGCCCTCGTGGCCACGCCCGACTGGCTCCACGCCGAACAGACGAACGCCTGCCTGGCCGCCGGACTGCACGTCTATTGCGAAAAGGAGATGTCCAACTCGCTCGACAAGGCCCGGACCATGGTCGAAGCCGCCCGCCGGACCGGAAAACTCCTCCAGATCGGCCATCAGCGCCGCTCCAACCCGCGCTATCTTCACGCGATCGACGCCTTGATCCGGGGCCGCCGGATCCTCGGCCGGACGGGCCTGGCCTTCGCCCAGTGGAACCGCTCCAAGGCCGACCTGCTCGGCTGGCCCAAGACCTACGTCATCCCGCCCGAAAAGCTCCAGGCTTACGGCTACGACAATATGATCCAGTTCCGCAACTGGCGCTGGTTCCGGAAGTTCGGCGGCGGCCCGGTCGTCGACCTGGGCTCGCACCAGATCGACCTCTTCCCCTGGGTTTTCGGGGCGAACCCGTCGTCGGTCATGGCCGCGGGCGGGAGCGACTTCTACAAGAACCGCGAATGGTTCGACAACGTCATGGCCATCTTCGAGTTCGAAACGCCCGAGGGCGCGGCCCGGGCCTTCTACCAGGTCCAAACGGCCACGAAATACGGGGGATTCTACGAGGTCTTCATGGGCGAGGACGGAGCGATCCAGATTTCCGAGATCGTCCAGCGGGGCAATTGGGCGATGCGCGAGGCCCACGCCCCCGAGTGGGATTCCCTGGTCAAGGAGGGCCTCCTGCTCTCGGAGGCCCCGGTCATCCAGAAAATCGACACCCGGAACATCTTCGTCGACGTCCGGGTCACGGCCGAGGCCGGTCGCTGGCCGATCCCCGTCGATTTGGCCAAGCCCGCCCACCAGCCGCACCTCGAAAACTTCTTCGACGCCGTCCGTCTGGGGACCCCTCTCAGCTGCCCGGCCGAGCTGGCCTACGAGAGCGCGGTCGCCGTCCTCAAGGTCAACGAGGCCGTCCGGACGAAGATGCCGGTCCGATTCAAGCCGTCGGACTTCAAGGCCTGAGCCCATGCTCCGGAAGGCGGACTCTAATTTCCTACTTTGGTTGATCGGAGTTGTCGGCCTGGCCGTTCCCCTGGCGGCGGCCGCCCAAACGGCCAAGCCCGCCCGCTGGGACGGAAGCCGGGTGACGCCCGTCCACCACATCCCTCTCAAGGACGAGTTCGGCGAGACGATCGTCCCGACGGAGAGGAATCCCCTTCCCTTCTCGGCCCGGACGACCTGCGCTCCGTGCCACGACTACGACATCGTCCGCAAGGGCCGGCATTTCGACGCCGGCCGTTTCTCTCCGGCCGGCCGCCCCGGCGAGCCATGGATTTTCGTCGACGAACGGACGGGAACCCAGATCCCGATCTCCCTGCGGCCGTGGAAAAAGACGTTCCGGCCGGCCGACCTCGGCCTTTCGGGCTGGGATTTCACCCTCCGGTTCGGCCGCCATTTCCCCGGCGGCGGCGTCGCCGAGCCGGCCGAAGCGGAGATGGGCCCGGGCTCGCGATGGGGCGTCTCGGGAACTCTCGAGGTCAACTGCCTCGGCTGCCACAACGCCCGTCCCACCCAAAATCCCAGCGAATGGGCCAAGCAGATCCTCCGCGAGAATTTCCGCTGGGCGGCCACGGCCGCCTCCGGCCTGGGCGAGGTCGGCGGGATGTCCTCCCGCCTCGCCCCGACCTGGGACCTCTTCGACGGGCCCAACCCGGACGACACGGAATGGGCCGTCGCCCCTTCGGTCCGCTACGACCGGACGCTGTTCGACGGCAAGCATCGGGCTTTTATCGACATCGCCGGCCAGCCCGGAGACGGCCGCTGCCTGGCCTGCCACGCCTCAAGCCCGGCCGAGGCGAAGAAGTTCGACTTCGAGGAAGACGTCCACACCGCGGCCGGCCTGGCCTGCGTCGCCTGCCATCGCCATGACGTCTCCCACGCCATGATCCGCGGCTACGAGGGCGAGGGCAAGGACAATCCGGCCGTCCTCTCGGAAGAATTCACCTGCCGGGGATGCCACCTCGGCGGCCGGTCGGCGGCGGGCAAGAAGGTCCTGCCCGGCCGGCTCGGGGCCCCCTTTCCGAAGCACTTCGGCCTTCCCAAGGTCCATCTCGACCGGCTTTCGTGCACGGCCTGCCATTCGGGGCCGATTCCGGCCCGCGAGCCGGGACGCGTCCGCACGTCCCGGGCCAACCGCCTGGGCATCTACGGGATCGCCGATTGGGTCCAAGAGATGCCGGCCGTCGTCGAACCGGTCTTCATGAAGGACACGAACGGCAAGATCACTCCCCATCGTCTGTTCTGGCCGGCCTATTGGGGAAAACGCGACGGCAAGGAAATCGCCCCCCTCCGGCCCGAGGAGGTCCACGAAGCGGCCGGAGACCTTCTCTATCCCGAAAAGCCGGCCGTCCGGATTCTGACGGCCTTGTTTTACGCCGCCGACCTCGTCGGAGTGCCGGTCCTCGTCATGGACGGTAATTCCTACTCCGTCAACCTTGATGGAGGCCTCGAGCCCGCGGAATTCCCCGGCGGCAAGAAAGGCGACTTCCGGTGGGCCCTGAAGGTCGACGGGGAAATCCGGCCCCTCGTTCCCGACTTCGACCCAGGCGACGAGGAAGCCGCGGCCGAACCCGAGATCTTCATCCAAAAATTGCTCGAAGCTTTAAGGACGGCGGAGGCGGCGCCCGGCGAGCCGGTCTTCGTCCTGAGAGGATATCAGTACAAAATCGTA
>VGJF01000300.1 GCA_016867585.1 Candidatus Aminicenantota bacterium
CTGGACCTGGACGCCGTGAATCCCGCCCAGCCGCTCGGCCTCGGCGGCGACTTCGTCCATTTCCTCCCGGCTCAGCATTTCGGCCGCGTAGTCGAAGTGATAACCGCCCCGGTCGGACTCGATCTTGGGATTCTCGAGATGGATGAGAGGCCGGAGAATGACCGAATCGGCGCCGATCTCGCCGGCGAGCTTGATATAGGCCTCCAGGTCTCCGCGGTTGACCCGCATCGGGATGAAGACCATGAAGATCTTGGGGAGGTCGCCCGAACGGCGCCGTTCCTCGGCCAGGCGGCGGAGTTGGGGCAGGATGGCGGTCCAGCGCCCGTTGCGGAGCTTGGCGTAGGTCTCTTCCGTGGCCGCGTCGAGGGAGATGTAGAGCGTCACCCGCTTTCCGGCCAAGGCCCGGATCGTCCTCTCGGTGAAGGCCTGGCCGTTGGTCGAAAGCTCGAGAATTTTTCCCTTCCGGTCCACGGCCTCGACGATCTCCTCGAAGCGCGGATGGAGGAGGGGCTCGCCGAACGAGCAGTTCACGAGCGTCCGGGCCCCGTCGAAGAGCGGGCCGTAGCTTTCGAGCGTCCGCTCGTCGACCTCGGCGTCGACCGCCTCCCCCTCGAGCTTCTTCATGTCGTGCCAGAGGCAGTAGACGCACGGCGGCTTGATGTTGCAGCGGCCGTAGAGGTCGACGCCGAGGTTCTGGGGAAAGGAGCGGAGCTTCGTCCGGCCTTGGGCCATTTCCCGATGATTGAGGAGGGCGTTCCCGTGGAAGAAGACGAAGTCGCGGTGCCTTTCGGGGTCGCTGTGGAGGGCCGCCGGCCCGACCCGGGCGCCGAGCTCCCGGCAATCCTCGGCATGGTATTTCCGGGGATAGACCTTGTTGACCGTCAGGACGAGCTCGTCGGGGCCCGTCTCCTGGGCCGCGGCGGGGGGGACTCCGGCCCGGAGGCGGAAGCGGCCGAGCGGCCCGGCCGACGTCCGGACGTAGGCTTTACGCGGATCGAGGGGGAAGGAGAAGAACGTCCACTTGGGCAGGAGGGCCGCCCGGCCGATCATCCTTCCGCCCCTCCGGACTTCGAGAATCTGGGTTTGGTTCATGAATTCGGAAAAGACCGGGATCGTGACATAGCCGGAGGCTTCCCGCTCCGAGGCCGGCAGGAGGATCCGGGCCTCCCGGTGCATCCAGCGAAAGGAGGTGAAGTCGTCCTTCTCCTCCGGCTGCCAGCCCTCGGCGTAGAACGGCGCGGCCAGGCCGGCCGCCGAGACGACAGAGACGGCCGAAACCATGATCCCGTGGTCCCGGCCGTCGCCGGGGACGGGATAGATCCGGTCGACCTTGAGCCGGACCTCGACGGGGCCGCCCGTCTTGAAGGGGAAGATATAGGGGGCGAACTGGAAGGCGATCCGCCGCTCTCCGGCCTTTCGCCCTCCGACGAAGACCTCGAGGCGGGGCGGAGGCGATTCCGGAAACATGTGCGAGGCTTCGAGAGAGAGGTATTTCAGCCCCGGCGGTCCGGCCTCCTCCAGCCGGACGACCGCCTCGCGGCCCATCCAGCGGAAGCTTCGGCGGCCGTCGTTCTCCTTGTACGACCAGCCTTCGGCGTAGACGGGCGGCGCGGCGTTCATGAAAAACCGCGGTCATGATAGATGCGCCCCCCCGCCTCTGTCAACGTGAAGATGGGCTGCGAGCCATGAGGAGACAGCCGCGGCCGGCGGTTGACAGGTCTTCGCGGGCCCCTATAGAATAGGGCCGATTGGGTTTGCCTTTCCGGGAGTCCCATGAGCAAAAACGAGGATTTCTATTCGCTGGAGAAGCCGATCGTCGCCCTCAAGGACGAGATTGACGAGCTCGAGGCGGTCGGCGAACCGGGGGCGCCGGAGAGAATCGCCCCTCTCCGCCTGGCGATCGAAAAGGAATGGGCCCAAATTCAGCCCCGCTTAACGGCCGTCCACGTCGTCCAGATCGCCCGCCACCCCAAGCGCCCCTACACCCTCGACTATATCAAGGCCTTGATGACGGACTTCTTGGAGATGCACGGCGACCGCCGCTTCGCCGACGACCCGGCCCTCGTCGCCGGCCTGGCCTTCTATAAAGGCCGGACCGTCGCCGTCCTCGGGCAGCAGAAGGGGCGGACGACCCGGGAGCGCCTCGACCGCAACTTCGGCCAGATGAATCCCGAGGGCTATCGCAAGGCCCTCCGGGTCTTCAAGACGGCCGAGAAATTCGGCTTTCCGGTCGTCTGCCTGATCGATACGCAGGGCGCCTACCCCGGGATCGGGGCCGAGGAGCGCGGCCAGGCCGAGGCCATCGCCCACAATCTCAAGGTCATGGCCGGCCTCCGCGTCCCGATCGTCTGCGTCGTCATCGGCGAAGGGGGCAGCGGCGGGGCCCTGGGCATCGGGGTCGGCGACCAGGTCATGATCCTCGAGCATTCCTTCTATTCGGTCATCTCGCCCGAGGGCTGCGCGGCCATTCTCTGGAAGGACCAGTCCGCCGTCCAGCAGGCGGCCGAGAACCTCCGCCTCCGCTCCCAGGACCTTCTCCGCCTGGGGGTCGTCGACACGGTCATCCCCGAACCGCCCGGAGGCGCCCACATCGACCCCGCGGCGACGTTCAAGACGGTCGACAAGCATCTTCAGCACGCCCTGAAGAAGCTCGAGGGAAAGCCGGCCGAGGCTCTCGTCGCCGAGCGATACGAGAAGTTCCGGAAGATGGGGGTCTTTGTCACCTCGTGAATTCCGCCGCCCCGCCGAGCAAAGACCTCGCCGCCGTCAAGGGGACCAAGGACATCCTCCCCGGCGAGGTCGAGGTCTGGCAGCGCGTCGAGGCCGAAGCCAAGCGCCTCTTCGAGCTCTACGGCTTTCGCGAGCTCCGGGCCCCGGTCATCGAGCCCACCGAGCTCTACCTCAAGGGCACGGGCGAGACGACCGACATCGTCACGAAGGAAATGTACACCTTCACCGATAAGAGCGGAAGGTCGATCACCCTCCGCCCGGAGTACACGCCCTCGGTCGCCCGGGCCATCGTCGAGCACCGGCTTGACCTCCTTGGGACGCCGATGCGCTACTACTACATCGGCCCGATGTTCCGCTACGACAAGCCCCAGAAGGGCCGCTACCGGCAGTTCCACCAGATCGACATCGAGGTCTTCGGGGAGAAGGACCCGGCCGTCGACGCCGAGATCGTCGAGATGGCCGACTCCCTCCTCCGCCGGCTCGGCGTCCGGGGGACCGAGACCCTGGTCAATTCCGTCGGCTGCCGGGCCTGCCGGCCGGCCTACGGGCGCGACCTCAAGGCCCGGGCCGAGGCCGTCCGGGACAGGCTCTGCGAGGACTGCCGGCGCAAGGTCGAGGCCAACCCCCTCCGGATTTTCGACTGCAAGGTCGAAGGCTGCCGGGCGGAGGCCCGGAATTTCCCCAAGATCACGGATTATCTCTGCGAGGAGTGCCGGGACCACTTTGCCCGGTTCCGCGGCTGTCTGGACCTCCTCGGCGTCGCCCACCGGCCCGAGCCGAACCTCGTCCGCGGCCTCGACTACTACACGAAAACGATCTTCGAAATCGTCGCCGGGGAGGGGGGCCAGCAGAACGCCGTCCTCGGCGGCGGCCGCTACGACGACATGATGAAGGACTTCGGCGGGCCGGACATCT
>VGJF01000301.1 GCA_016867585.1 Candidatus Aminicenantota bacterium
GACTACGCCCTGAACTTCGCCAGCAGGAACGACGTGTTCATCCTTCATCGAGGACGGAAGCCGAAGGGCCTGCCGCTTCTCCGCCGGAGGGCTCGGAACCGGCCTCGCATCGTTATTCTGGACGGAGCCAGGCTGGAGGCCGTGAAGAGGACGAAGTCGGGATTGAGCTTGGGTCTTTGGCGGGGCGGGAAGAGACTCGCCCTCGAGGTCTCCTTTCTCCTTGCGGCCGTCGGACGGAAGCCCGCCCTGGGCTTCGTGGCCCGCAGCCTCGCGAATCGCTTCGCCGCGCTCCGGCGGGCGAAGCGGCTCTTTCTTGTCGGCGACGTGAAAAACGGATCGTTCCGGCAGACCGTTATCGCCGCAGGCGACGGCCTGAGAGCGGCCATGGAGATCGCCGGAGGCCCAAAAGGAGACGAATGATGAAGATCCTTGCCCAAACCGGCCGCGAGGACATCGCCCTCGTCTCGGTCGCCGAGACGGGAAGCGGCCGGCTGGTCGAATTCGTGGAATCCCTCCAGCCGCCCTTGCCCCGAGATGAGAAATGGATCCTGACGGTCTCCACGCTCGACGGGTGTCCCGTCCGCTGCCGCTTCTGCGACGCCGGAGGCCCGGCCCGGGGAGCCTTGTCCCGGGAGGACATCCTCGAACAGATCGACCATCTCGTCAGGAGGAGATACCCTGACGGAGCGGTGCCGGTGAAGAAACTCAAGATCCAGCTCGCGCGAATGGGAGAGCCGTCGCTCAATCCCCACGTCCTTGAGGTCCTCGAGGCCCTGCCCGGCCTCTACGACGCCCCCGGCCTCATCCCTTCCTTCTCCACCGTCGCCCCGGCCGGGACGGACGGATTCTTCGAACGCCTGCTCGACGTCAAGAACCGCCGCTACGGACCGCGGTTCCAGATGCAGTTCTCGATTCACACGACGGACGGAGAGCTCCGGGATCGGCTGATTCCGGTCAAGAAATGGCCTTTCGAAAAAATCGCCGCCTACGGGATGAAATTCATCGAGGGCGACGGCCGCAAAGTCACCCTGAATTTCGCCCTGGCCGCGGGCCTGCCCGTGGACGCGCGGGCGCTCCTGGACGTCTTCCCGACGGAGGCGTTCCTGGTCAAAATGACTCCCGTCAATCCCACTCGCGAGGCCGCCAGAAACGGCATTTCCTCGACCGACGGCTCCCTCGAGGACACGGCCGCCCGCCTGAGGGAGGCGGGCTACGAGGTCTTGGTCAGCATCGGCGAGCTCGAGGAGAACCGCATCGGGAGCAACTGCGGCATGTACATCAACCAGTTCCGCGGGCCGAAAGCCTCGAACTGACCGCTTGGAAGGCCTGATGCGCCGAAGCCGGCCCCGCGGACGTCGATTCCTCGGCCCCCCTCGCGGCTGGCGTTTCGGCCGGGCCGGCTTGAGTTGCGGACAATGACGACGCCGGATATCGATCATGGCCTCCGGCCGGCGTCAAGAATGGGATTGACAGGCCTCCGGGGCGGGAATATCGTTGGTCCTCTGAAGTCGCGGCCGGACCGCGGGATTTGGCGGCCCCGCGGGAGAAGGAAACTCCCATGGCGCGGTTCTGGAGGCTCGGAAAATTGCGCTCGCGGAACGTCTTTGTCAGGCGACAGGCCGCCGAACGTCTCGGAAAGTCCGGCCGGGCGAGCGCCGGCGTTGTCCGGGGGCTGTCAAAGGCCCTGGCCGACCCCGACATCCAAGTCCGAGCGGCCGCCGCGCGATCTCTCGGCGCGCTGAACGCCGTCCCGGAAACGGAGGCGGAGCGGACGATGGTGCTGCTGGCTTGCGGGCGCGAGGCGGAGGGCAGAGGCGAGCCGGCCGTGGCCGCGGCCCTCGACTGGCTCGCGCGCCTGGAGGACCAGGGCGGACGGCTGGACGTCAAGACCCACGAGGTCGCGGTCAGGATTGGCGAGTGGCTCAAAGAGGCCCGGTCCCCGGCCGCGGTCGAGTTGATGGCGAGGTCTTTGGCCGCCGGCCGGGAATTCATGTTTCGAAAGCGGGTGTGCGACGCCCTGGCCGCCGTCGGCGACGGGCGGGCGATCGGCATCCTCTTGTCTTTGCCCAGGAACGAAACCCTGGATTTCGCGTTCGAATACCTGAGCGAGTTTCTGCCGCGCGAATCCGCCCTCGGCCGGCTGATCGAATCGTTCAGGAACCAGGCCCGTTCGGCCGAAGCCCGGGCTGTGATCGCCCGGACGATGGGAAAGATCGGCGGGCCGGCGGCCGTCGAGGCTTTGCTCGACGGCCTCTCGGACAAGGCGAAGGAGGTCCGGATCGCCTCGGCCTCGGCCCTCGGCCGGCTGAAGGCTCAGGCCGCGGCCGATCGCCTCGACGGGATGCTCGAGGACGAGTATGCGGGCGCCTCCGCCGCTGCCGCCCTCGCCGCGATCGGCGACGACCGCGCCTTCGAGCGGCTCGAGGCCGCCCTTCGCGGGACGAACAGCCGGCGGGCGATGTCGGCGGGGACGGCCCTGGCCGAGGCGGGCACGGAGGCCGCTCTATCGCGCCTTCTCGCCGATCTCGAATGCGATTCTCCCGAGGTCCGGCTTCGAGTCGTGGAGGCCTTGAAAGGCGCTGCGGGCCCCCGGGCCGGCGAGGCGTTATCAAGGGCCTTGCGCGATGCCTCGGCCAAAGTGCGCAAGGGAGCGGCCTACAGCCTTCGCAAAATCGGGGGGCGCCGGACCGTCGAAGCTCTCATCGATGCCTTGGCTTCGGCGGATGACGAACTGACGCGCGTACTTATCGAATGCCTGGGTGGGATCGGCGATCCGATCGCTCTCGACCCGATCCGGACCGTACTCTCTCGGGCCGAGGGAGAAACGAGGCACATCGCCTTGCGGGCGTCGGGAATGCTCGGCGACAAGGCCGCGGCGCGCGAGCTCGTCGACCTCATCTTCACGGGCGCGCCGGGCGACCCAAAAGCCCTCTATTACGCCTCTTGCCGCGAACATGGGCACAGCGGACCTCTCCCCGACGATCTGCGGGCCCTCGAGAAATCGGCCGGCGCCGAAGCCATCCGGCCGTTGATCGGCCTGGCGGAGGACTCGGGATATGGGGCGATGATCGTCCAAGTCGTGTCCAAGATCCTCGAGCGCGACGCCGCGGCCGTCGACGACGAATTGCTCGTCGAGCTCGCCCGGCTCCAGGCGGTCAGCTGGGTCCACGACTCCCACTTCGGAACAAGAACGCGGTTCGATGGACGGCGGATCATCCAGGAGCACTTCGTAGGCGGCGGCGGAGCCCGGAAAGTCCCAGCCGACTGTTCCGCGGTCCACGTTCTGGCCCAGAAGGAAATCCAGCGCCGGATTCAAGGCCGGACGGTCATGAGGAAACCCGCGCCGGATTGACAGGGAAGCCCGGCGGGAGATAAAAAAGCGCCATGAAATAAAACGGGGGACGTGATACCCTGTCCCTCGATTTCCCATATTCGGCCTCGATTCGGAGCCCGCTTGAAATTCAGGGATTATGGCCGCTGTTTCCCGTTTCGTGGCAACATCTCGGGAGGGAAAGCGTATCACGTCCCCCGATTTTATGAAGGAGGAAGAGATGACCACCCGGAGAGAATTCCTCAAGACGGCGGCCGCGGGGGGGGCCGGACTTTGGCTGAAGGGAACGGGATGGCCGCGTTCGACGCAGG
>VGJF01000302.1 GCA_016867585.1 Candidatus Aminicenantota bacterium
CCGAGAACAAGCGCCACCCCAGTCTTCCTTTCGCTTTCATGGCCACGTATACCGGCCGGCTCTCCGACCAATCCAAACCCCAGTACATCCCTCTGGGCCGCGCCCTCCAGGAATACGCCGGGCAGAAAAACAAGAACGCCCTGCTGCGGCTCCTGTCGCCGGTGCAGGCCGCGGCCGAGCGGAGCGACCTAGCGCGGAGCCTGGTCGAGAGCGGGGCGATCTATCAGCCCCAGGCCTGGACGCCCCGGGAAGCCTACCGGTTTCTCAAGGACATCCCCGTTTTCGAGTCTTGCGGAGTGATCGTCCGCGTGCCCGACTGGTGGAAGGGCGGCCGGCCGCCCCGTCCCCAAATCAAGGCGACGATCGGCGAAAAAAAGGGCGTCGTTTTGGGATGGGACTCCCTGCTCGATTTTTCCGTCCGCGCCTCGCTCGACGGGCGGGACCTGACCGAGGAGGAGTGGCGGACGCTCGTCGAATCGGCCTCGGGCCTGGTCTCGCTGCGCGGGCAGTGGGTGGAGGTGGACGCGGACAAGTTGGCCCAGTTGATGGCCCATTGGAAGAAGGTCGAGCGTTCGGCCGGCCGCGACGGATTGTCCTTCCTTCAGGCCATGCGGCTTCTGTCGGGAGCCGAGGGCGGCGTCGCGGAGGCGGCCGGGTCGGCCGATTCTCTGGAATGGTTCGGCGTCCAGGCAGGGCGCGGGCTGGCCGTAGTCCTCGAGGACCTGCGGCGGCCGGAGCGACTGGAGGCCGCCGATCCCGGTCCCGACCTCAGGGCCGATCTTCGTCCCTACCAGAAGGAGGGAGTCAACTGGCTGCGCTTCCTGACGCGGCTGGGGTTGGGCGCCTGCCTGGCCGACGACATGGGATTGGGCAAGACAGTCCAGCTCATCGCCCTCCTCCTCATTTTGAAGAGGGACGGGCCGGCGGAGGAAAACTTGCCCAGCCTCCTCGTCGTCCCCGCTTCCCTGGTGGCCAACTGGAAGGCCGAGATCGCCAGGTTCGCCCCGACCCTGCGCGTCGTCTACGCCCATCCGTCCGAAACGCCCCAGGCGGAATGGCCGAAGCTTCTCGACGGCGGCGGCGGGAGGCCCGACCTGGTCATCACGACCTACGGCTTTCTGCAGCGGTCGGCCCTCCTGAAAGACCGCCGCTGGAATCTGGCCGCCCTGGACGAGGCCCAGGCCATCAAGAATCCGGCCGCCCGGCAGACGCGGGCGGTCAAGGAGATCCAGGCCCGCCGGCGGGCCGTCCTGACGGGGACGCCGATCGAAAACCGCCTGGGCGACCTGTGGTCGATCTTCGATTTCCTCAATCCCGGCCTCCTCGGTTCGGCCAAGGCCTTCGGCGCCTTCGCCAAGGATATGTCGGCGCGGGGATCCGGGGGATACGGCCCTTTGAGGAACCTGGTTCGACCTTATATCCTGCGCCGCCTGAAAACGGACAAGCGCGTCATCGCCGACCTCCCCGACAAG
Organism: Candidatus Aminicenantota bacterium; assembly: GCA_016867585.1. Lineage (GTDB taxonomy): Bacteria > Acidobacteriota > Aminicenantia > Aminicenantales > UBA4085 > JAAZPG01. The sequence continues at coordinate 1,473 of VGJF01000302.1, forward strand.
ACCGAGGTGCAGGCCTACTGCCCGCTCACCCCGGCCCAGGCCGCCCTCTACCAGCGGACGGTCCGCGACCTGGAGGAACACCTGGCGGTGAGCGACGGAATCGAGCGGAGAGGAATCGTCCTGGCCGCGATCCTGCGTTTCAAGCAAGTCTGCAACCATCCCGCCCAGGCCCTGGGCGACGACGACTACGCCGCCGGGCGGAGCGGCAAGTTCGGGCGGCTGCGCGAAATCTGCGAGGAGCTGGCCGCCCGACAGGAAAAAGCGCTCGTCTTCACCCAGTTCCGCGAAATCACCGATCCGCTGGCCGCCTTCCTGGCCGGAGTCTTCGGCCGTCCGGGACTCATCCTGCACGGCGGGACTCCGGTGGGCCGGCGGAGAGGCCTCGTCGAGGAATTCCAGAGAGAGGACGGGCCGCCCTTTTTCGTCCTGTCCCTCAAGGCGGGCGGAACGGGGCTCAACTTGACCGCGGCCGGCCATGTCATCCACTTCGATCGGTGGTGGAACCCGGCCGTGGAAAACCAGGCCACGGACCGGGCCTTCCGCATCGGACAGACCAAGAACGTGATGGTCCACAAGTTCGTCTGCCGGGGCACGATCGAGGAGAGGATCGACGCGCTCATCTCTGAAAAGACCGGCCTGGCCAGGGACGTCATCGAGGGCGGGGCCGAACGACGGCTGACCGAAATGCCGACCGACGAGCTGCTCGAATTCGTGGCCCTGGATATTCACCGCGCCGTCGCGGAATCGTGAGCGAAGGAGCAAACAATCGTGGGACGACGATGGGGATGGAGGTCGAGACGGAGCTGGAGCCGCTACGACTATGGAGGCTGGCCGCGGTACGTGCCCGTAGCGGAACGACGGGCCAAGGCGCAGAGACAACTGGAAAAACAGAGAAAAAAGGGCGAAGTTTTGGAGCCCGTGACCATCCAGGGGAGGACGATCGCCCGGACCTTCTGGGGCCAGGCCTGGTGCCGGCATCTCGAATCCCACAGCGACTTCTCGAACCGCCTGCCCCGCGGCCGCTCCTACGTCCGCAACGGATCGGTCTGCGACCTGAAGATCGAGCCCGGCCGGGTGCGGGCCCGGGTGGCGGGGACTTCGCTCTATGCCGTCGACATCGCGATTAGAAAGCTCCCCCCCGCGCGTTGGCAGGCCATCCGGAAAGCCTGCGCCGGAGGAATCGCCTCGGCCATCGAGCTGCTGCAAGGCCGCCTGTCGAATTCGGTGATGGCCATCATCACCCACCGGACGGAGGGCTTGTTCCCCCGGCCGGCCGAGATCGAATTGAAGTGTTCCTGCCCGGATTACGCCGTCATGTGCAAGCACGTCGCGGCGACGCTCTACGGCGTCGGAGCCCGGCTGGACGACCGGCCCGAGCTTCTGTTCGTGTTGCGCGGCGCGGATCACCTGGCCCTCATCGACGAGGCCTTCCAGGTCGGATCGCAGGCCGTCCGGGAGACGCCTTCGGAATGGAAGGAGGCCGACTTGTCCGAGGTCTTCGGCGTGGACATCGAAACCGCGCCGCCGGGGGGAGAGGCGAAAGGGAAAACCGCGGAGAAGGCGAAGAAGGCCGGGAAGAAAAGGCCGGGGATGGAAAGGCGCGCAGGGAAGATGAAGGGGAAGGGGAGAAAAACGAATCGACGATTTTAGCCTTTTTTTTTGAGAAGATCCGAGCAGGCCGTACGTTTTTCCACGTTCCAGCGTTCGATGAAGGCGGTCCAAGCCGAAGCCGGTCGGAGGACTGAGGGCGATGATCTCTCCGTCGAAACGCGACCTCCGGACGGCGGCGACCCTCTCCTCGACCTCCTCCGGACCGACGAGGTCGCTTTTCGTGAGAAGGAGAACGGGCGTGATGCCGGCCTCGCGAACCATGACCTGATAGCGTTCGAAGCGTCGGACGTTGAAATCAATATCGCACCCCTGGACAATGAAGGCGACTTAAGCGTCTTTCCGCGGCGAGGCGGCGCGCCGTTCTTCGAACCATCGATCGAACCCGAGGTCTTGGAGTTTCATGGGGGGCTCGCCCGCCTTTGGGCCGAATCATCATAATCGTTGTCGCCCGCCGGCCGCAAGCCGGACCGGAAAAGAAGTCGATTGACATCGGAAGGGGCGGTTTTTATGATGGGGGAAATGCGCCGATCGATCCTCAGAATCGCCGTCTTG
>VGJF01000303.1 GCA_016867585.1 Candidatus Aminicenantota bacterium
AAATAGAGGGACAGGGTATCACGTCCCCCGATTTTATGAAGGAGGAAGAGATGACCACCCGGAGAGAATTCCTCAAGACGGCGGCCGCGGGGGGGGCCGGACTTTGGCTGAAGGGAACGGGATGGCCGCGTTCGACGCAGGCCGCAATCCCGGCCAAAAAACGCTACGCCATCGTCGGCACGGGCGGCCGCCATGCGATGTACCGCGAGGCCATCCTCGGCCGCTACGCCTCGACGTCCGAGCTCGTCGGCCTCTGCGACACGAACATCGGCCGGGCCCGGCTTGCCCAGGCCAAGGCGGCACAGGCTTGGGCTGGAAAGCTCATCCCCATCTTCGAAGCCAAGGACTTCGACCGGATGATCGCCGAAACCAAGCCCGAGGCGATCATCGTCACGACGGTCGATTCCTTCCACGATCAATACATCGTCCGGGCGATGGAGCTCGGCTGCGACGCCGTGACCGAAAAGCCGATGACCACCGACGAGGACAAGTGCCGGCGCATCCTCGATGCGATCCGGAAGACGGGCCGCAAGCTCCGGGTGACGTTCAACTATCGCTACTCCCCTCCCCGGACCCAGGTCAAGGACCTCCTCATGAGCGGCGTCATCGGCGAGGTTCTCTCCGTCGACTTCCACTGGATGCTCAACACCCGCCACGGGGCCGACTACTTCCGGCGCTGGCACAGCGAAAAGCGGTCTTCCGGGGGGCTCCAAATCCACAAGGCGACCCATCACTTCGACCTCGTCAACTGGTGGCTGTCGGCCGTCCCCGTCACGGTTCAGGCCACGGGGAAGCGCGAATTCTACACCCCCGGGATGGCCCGCCGTTTCGGCCTCGAGCGCCATCACGAGCGCTGCCTGACCTGCCCCGAGAAGGCCGAGTGCGGCTTCGAGCTCGATTTGGCGGCCAACACCGGCCTCAAGGAGCTCTACCTCGACAACGAGGGCCATGACGGCTATTTCCGCGACCGCTGCGTCTTCCGGCCGGACATCGACATCGAGGACACGCTCAACGTCCTCGTCGATTACGACAACAAGACGACCCTCTGCTATTCGGTCAACGCCTTCAACTCCTGGGAGGGATATCTCATCTGCTTCAACGGGACGAAGGGACGGATCGAGCACAAGGCCGAGGAGGCGATCTACCTCACGGCCGACGGAAGCGTCCCCGGCGCGCTCAAGGCCGAAGGAACATACATCCGCATCTACCCCCTCCGGGAGCCCGGATACGCTGGCGACGTCTGGAAAGGCGAAGGCGGGCACGGCGGCGGCGACAGCCTCATGTTGGACGACATCTTCGGGGCCGAGCGAAAGCCGGACAAATATCTCCGGAACGCCGACCATCGCTCGGGGACCTACGGCTGCCTGGTCGGCGCGGCGATCAATCGATGCCTTGAGGCCGGCCGGCCGGTCAAGATCGCCGACCTCGTCCCGGGGATCGATTATCCCGACTACCCGCCGATGCCCTCCCGGACCGGCCCCCTCCCCATGCCTAAAAAATAGGGGGACAGGTCCACTATTTCCCAATTCGCAAAATGGTATTATGTCGTGCGGCGGTTAAAAAAATGGGGAAATAGCGGACCTGTCCCTCTATTCACCTGGGCGAGCCGCCGCTCGCGGGGCGTCGCCACTCTCTCCCGGCCTCCCCCGACCTCAATAGAAGCTGTCCGTCTCGGCGTCCTTGACCGCGATTTTCGTCCGAAAAATCCGGTAGACCCAGACCTGGTAGGCGATGACGATCGGGACGAAAATCAGGGCGACGACGGTCATGATTTTCAAGGTGTAGGGGCTCGAGGAGGCGTTGAAGAGCGTCAGGCTCGAGGCCGGGTCGAGCCGCGACGGCAGGAGGTTGGGATAGAGGCCGACGAGCCCCGTCGCCGTGACGAGGACAATCGCCGCGCAGGAAGCGGCAAAGGCCCTCCCTGCCCGCCCCCTTCGGGCTTGGACCCCGACGGCGATGAGGGCCGCCACGGCCAGCCCGGGAACGAGAAACAGGACGGGGGCGGCCGAATAGTTGTCGAAAAGCTTCGTCTCGAACGGAGTCGCGGCCAGAAACAGGATCGCCGCGCCGACCTCGACGAGCCACAGCTTCCTGGCCGCGGCCAAGGACCGGCCGGCCAAATCGCCTCCCGTCTTGAGAGCGACCCAGAGGGCGCCGTGGACGAGGAAGAGGGCGACGAAGAGCGCCCCGGTCAGCAAGCCGTAGGGATTGAGGAGAAAGAGCAGCGTGCCGTGGTAGCCCGCGGCGTCCATGGGAAGGCCGCGAAAGATGTTACCGAAGGCGACGCCGAAAAGCAGCGCCGGCGCCAGGCTGCCGAGGGCGAATCCGGCGTCCCAGACCTTGCCCCAGCCCGTCCCGGTCATCTTCGCCCGGAACTCAATCGAAACCCCCCGGAAAATCAAACCGAAAAGGATGATCAGGAGGGCCGTGTAGAGATAGCTGAACATCGAGGCGTAGACGGCCGGAAAAGCGGCGAAGGTCGCCCCGCCGGCCGTCAACAGCCAGACCTCGTTGCCGTCCCACATCGGGCCGATGGAGCGGCGGATGAGAGCGCGGTCGGACTCGGATTTTCCCAGAACGTGATAGAGCATCCCCGCCCCGAGGTCGAAGCCGTCGAGCATGAAGTAGGCGGCCCAAAGAACCCCCCAGAGGACGAACCAGACGACGGCGAAGGTCATGGCCGTCCTCCTTCGGCCTCCAAGATGCGGGACGCTTTAATGTGTCCCCCATCTGGCCGCGCTCCGGCCGGCCCGCGCCGGGAATATCTGGCCAGAAGATAAATGTCCACGGCGCCGAGGGCTCCGTAGACCAGGGTGAAGAGGACGAGCGATAGGAGGACCTGCGATGGGGCGAGGACCGCCGACACGCCGTCCGAGGTCTTCATCAGCCCGTAGACGATCCACGGCTGGCGGCCGAGCTCGGTCACGATCCAGCCGAGCTGGATGACGACATAAGGGAGCGGAATGAGCCAGACCAAGAGCCGGAGAAACCTCGGGCTCGATTCGAGGCGTCCCCTCTTGCCTTTGAGCCATGCCAGAAAGGCCGCCAGGAGCATGAGAAACCCGAAGGCGACCATGAGCTTGAAGCTCAGGAAGACGGGCAGGACGGGCGGGCGCTCATCCCGGGGGATGTCCCTCAATCCCTTGATCACGGCCGAGCCGTCGTGAAATCCCATCAGGCTCAGCCCCTTGGGAATTTTCAGGAATTCGAAGGCGTTCCGCTCGTTCGCCCGATCCGGCCAGGAGAAAACCGTATACGGCGCCCCCGTTTCCGTCTCCCACTGCGACTCCATGGCCGCGAACTTGGCCGGCTGATGCTTGGCCACGCGGACGCCCTGCCGGTCTCCGGTCCCGACGAGAAGGACGGCGGAGACGAGGGTGAAGACGGCCGCCGTCCGGAACGAGGCCTTGAAGAACGGGACCTCGTTTTTCCGCCGGAGGTGGTAGGCCGACACGCCCAGGACGAAAAAGCCGGCGGTGACGAAGCCAGCCAGCATGGTGTGGGCGAAGATCAGCCAGCCCGTCCCGTTGAAGGCCACGGCCGCGAAATCGGTCATCTCGGCCCGACCCGCGCGGAGGGTGTAGCCGACCGGATTCTGCATCCAGCCGTTG
>VGJF01000304.1 GCA_016867585.1 Candidatus Aminicenantota bacterium
ACGAGGTCCATGGCTAGCGGCCTCCTCCCCGCCGGCTCCGGGCGAGCCGCCGGGCCGCCCGCTTGAAGGCCCGGCCCCGCTCCTCGAAATTGCGGAACATGTCCCAGCTCGTGCAGGCCGGGGCGAGGAGGACGATGTCTCCGGGCCGGGCCGCGGCGAAGGCCGTCGGAACGACTTCGGCGAAGGTTTCGGCCTCGGCCAGGGGGACGGCCCCGGCCAGGGCCCGCCGGATTTTCTCCTTGGCCGCCCCGACGAGGACGACGCTCCGGACCTTTCCCCGGACGGCGCGGCGGAGAGGGGTGAAGTCCGATCCCTTATCCTTGCCGCCGAGGATGAGGACGAGGGGACGGCCGAAGCTGGCCATGGCCTTCAGGGTCGCCTCGACCGTCGTCGCCTTGGAATCATTGACGAAGGCGACGCCCCGGTGGGTGAGGACGGGCTCGAGGCGGTGCTCCAGCCCGGCGAAGCGCCGGACCGCGGCCCGGATCCGGGCCGGCGCGGCTCCGGCCAGGGAGGCCACGGCCGCCGCGGCCAGGACGTTTTCGAGGTTGTGGAGGCCGGGAAGCTTGACCTCGGCGACGGGCATGACCCGCCGCTCCTGCTCGGCGCGGAGAACGATCCACCCGTCCCGGACGAAGGCCCCCCGGCGGACCGGCCGCTTCCGGCTGAATCCGTGGACGTCCGGGAGAATCTCCCTCCTCCAGCCCCAGACCGTCGGGTCCTCGCGGTTGAGGACGGCCGCGTCGCCCCGCCCCTGGAGGTCGAGGAGCCGCTTTTTCGCCGCGGCGTAGCGGTCGAAGGAGAGGTGCCAGTCGAGATGGTTCGGGGACAGGTTGAGGACGGCGGAAATCGAGGCCCGGAACGCCTCGGTGTACTCGAGCTGAAAGCTCGAGACCTCGACGACGAAGACGTCGGTCTCCCGGCTGCGGTCGACGAAGGCGAGGAGCGGCGTGCCGATGTTCCCGGCGAGGCGGGCCCTCCGTCCGCCGGATCTGAGGATCTCGTGGACGAGAGTCGCCGTCGTCGACTTGCCGTTCGTCCCGGTCAGGGCGATGATCGTCCCCCGGAGGAAGCGCGAGGCGAGCTCGATTTCCGAAAGGACCGGCACGCTCCGGTCGAGGGCGGCCCGGAGCTCGGGCAGAAGGGAGACCCCGGGAGAGGGGATGATGAGGTCGGCGGCCAGGAAGGTCGAAAGGGCGTGACCCCCCGTTTCGAGCTTCGCCCCCCGCGCCCTCCAGCGGGCGGCCGCCGCGCCGAGCTCGCCGGCGGTCTTTTTCTCGGTGATCGTCACCCGGGCGCCGCGCCGGAGGAGGAAGGCGGCCGCGGCCTGGCCCGTCTTGCCGAGGCCGATGACCAGGACGTTCTTGCCGGCGAGGTCCATGTTATCTCAATTTCAGGGTGGCCAGGCTGAAGAGAGCGAAGATGATCCCCAGGATCCAGAAGCGGACGACGACCTTCTCCTCGGGCCAGCCGAGAAGCTCGAAGTGGTGATGGAGGGGGGCCATCTTGAAGACGCGTTTCCCCCCGCTCAGCTTGAAGTAGGAAACCTGGAGGAGGACGGACAGGGCCTCGAGGATGAAGACGCCGGCCACGGCGAAGAGAAGGAATTCCTGCTTGATGAGCAGGGCCATCGCCGCCAAGGTCGCCCCCAGGGCCAGGGCCCCGACGTCGCCCATGAACAATTGGGCGGGATGGCTGTTGAACCAAAGGAATCCGAGGCAGGCGCCCGTCAGGGCCCCGCCGAAGACGGTCAGCTCGGCGGCCTGGGGGACGCGGGCGATGTAAAGATACCGGGAGAAGACGGCGTGGCCGGCGATGTAGGTCAGGGCGGTCAGGGCCGTGGCGCTGATGAGCGTCAGCCCGACGGCCAGGCCGTCCAGGCCGTCGGCCAGATTGACGGCGTTGGAAAAACCGACGAGATAGAGCATGATCCAGGGGATGTAGAACCAGCCGAGGTAGGGGGCCAGCGTTTTCAGGAAAAGAAAGTAGGTCCGGAGGTCGAAGCCTTGCTCCGGCCCCTTGGCGAAGCCGATCGTCGTGACGATCACGGCGAAGACGGCCGAGAGGACGATTTGGAGGCCGATTTTCTGGAAGGTCCGCAGGCCCAGGGACCGCTTCCGGCGGAGCTTGATGAGGTCGTCGAGAAGGCCGACGAGCCCGAAGCTCGTCATCGTCCAGACGGCCAGCCAGACGTAGGTGTTGCCGAGGTTTCCCCAGAGCAGGGTCGGGACGACGGCCGCGGCGATGAGGAGCAGGCCGCCCATGGACGGCGTCCCTTTCTTGGCCAGGTGGGACTGCGGCCCGTCGGTCCGGATCTGCTGGCTGATCTGGAATTTTTGAAGAAGGCGGACGAAGGCCGGCCCGAACAGGAAGAAGATGAGCAGGGCGGTGATGCCGGCCAGGGCCGTGCGGACGGTGATGTAGCGGAAGACGTTGAAGGCCGAAACGCTGTCCTTGAGGGGAGCGAGCAGCCAGTACAGCACCTCACTTCTCCTTGAAGGCCTTTTCGAGCCGGACGACGATCGTCTCCATCCGGACGCCGCGCGAGCCCTTGACGAGGACGAGGTCGCCCGGCCGGACGAGGCCGGCCGCGGACGAGGCCGCTTCCGCGCTCGAAGGGAAGGCCGCCGTCCGGGCGGCCGGCAAGCCGGCCTCCCGCGCCCCGGCAAGGAGCTTTTCGGCCAGGGGGCCCACGGCGGCGAGAACGTCCCAGCCCTCGCGGACGGCCCGGCCTCCGGCCTCTCGGTGAAAGGCCTCGGCCCCCTCTCCGAGCTCGAGCATGTCGCCCAGGAAGGCGACTCTGCGTCCGGCCGGAAGCCGGACGTAGCTTCTGAGGGCCCCGTCGAGAGCCACGGGGCTCGAGTTGTAGGATTCGTCGATGAGGACGATCCCCCGGCCGAGGCGGAGGACCCGGCCCCGGCCGGCCGGCGGCTCGAGCCGGGCCAGGGTTTTCTCGAGGCTTTCCCAGGGGAGTCCGAACGCCGCGGCCGCGCCCAAGGCGGCCAGGAGGTCGGAGACGAACCCGGCCGAGAGAAAGGGAACCCGGACGGCGCGCTTGCGGCCGCCGAAGACGAGGTCGAATCGCCAGCCGTCGTACCCCAGGGATTCGAGGCCCGAGGCCCGGACCTCGCAGCCGACGGAAAAACCGAAGCGGATGACCCGGCCGGGGGCCCGTCCGGCCTTTTCCCGCAGCCGGGGGTCGTCGCCGTTGAGGACGGCCGTTCCGCCGGCCTTCATCCCCTCGAGGATTTCGGCCTTGGCCTCGGCCACCGCCTCGAGGGTCTTCAAGAACTCGAGGTGGACGGGGGCGACGTTGGTGATGACGGCGACATCGGGGGGGGCGACGGCGGCCAGGGCCCGGATTTCGCCGGGGGCGCTCATCCCCATCTCGAGGACGGCGACCTCGTGGCCCTCCTCGAGCTTGAGGGCCGAAAGGGAGAGGCCGAGGCGGTTGTTGAAGTTTCCCGCGGATTTGAGGACGGCGTAGCGCGTCGCCAGGAGGGCGGCGGCGAACTCCTTGGTCGTCGTCTTGCCGAGGCTGCCGGTGACGCCGACGACGCGGACGGGCAGGGCGGCCA
>VGJF01000305.1 GCA_016867585.1 Candidatus Aminicenantota bacterium
TGAACCACCTGTAAACCGGCCCGTTGTCCCGGCCGGTATCGGTTTTGACCGCCGACGGATGGACCGTATTGATCGTGACCCCCGTGTTCCGAAACAGGTCGTTGAAGACGATCATCGACAGAAGCTGGGCGGCCTTGGCCGAGCCGTAGCTTTTCAAACCCGAATATCTTCGCTTCTCCCAGTTCAGGTCGTCGAGCCTCAACCCCCAGGCCGCGAATCGATGGGCTTCGGATCCGACGATGAGGATCCGGGCTTTTTCTGGGCTTTGAGCTTCTCCGTCAAAATGCGGTTCATCATGAACGACGAGAGGTACTGAACGACAAAAACCTTTTCAAGTCCGTCGGCCGTCAGCGCTTTTTTTGTCAGGTAGATCCCCGCGTTATGAATGAGGACGTCGATCGGAGAGTCGAGCCGTGAGATCTCTTCCGCAACCCGCCGAATGTCGCCGACAAGGCTCAGGTCGGCCGTCCGGAAATCGCAGCGAACGCCGAACTCGGTCTCGATTTCGCGGCGGAGGGCTTCGGATTTCTCGGGGTTGCGATTGACGCACAGCAGGCCGGCCCCGTGAGAAGCGTACTTCCGGGCCGTGTGGTAGCCGATGCCGGATGTCGCTCCCGTGATGACGACGAGCTTGTCGGGGAAGTCCTCGCGGCAGATCTTCGGGTCCGACCGGCCGTTCCGGATCATCGCCAAGATATTGGACCACTCGTACTCCCTGAAGTACTTGAAGAATTTGCTTTTCTTCCTCATCTCTTCGTCATCCGAACCGCTTTTTCATGAACCTCCGGTAGGCCTTTCCGAATCTCGGGATATTATCAAAATTGTCGCCCCACAAATCAAAATAGTCTCTCTGCCCGATGATTTTTCCTTCCCCGTTCAACGCCAGCCGGCTGGTTCCGTACAGTACCGAACTGGGATTATTCTTGAATCGGATGGTCATTTCCCATTCCAGAAAGATGGCGTCCCCCTGCCGGACGGCATTGACGATCTTCATGGAAAGGTCTCGAGAACGTTTCGTCAGCCGTCCGGTCATGGCCGTGAATTCATCGATCCCGTGGAGTTCCTGGATGGAATCCCTGAAAGTGACGTCCTTGTCGTAATACGGAAGGATGTGCGACCAGTCCGGTTTCCCGGCCGTGTTGTAGGTCCGGGACCACAAATCCTTGACGATGTCGAGGGTCAGTCTGTATCCGGCGGAGTCGTTCTGGGAAGGTGACATCAACGGAATTTTCCTTTCGGCCTCAGCCATTTCTCGAGGGAATTTAGTGAAGTATCCAGTTTTCTTATTTCGCCGAGAGGGCCTTACGGGCATCCGCGGCGATGAGCGTCGCCAGGGCCACGAGCACCAGGCTGATCCCGCCCAGCAGCCAGCTCCCTTTCCTCAGGTATCCGACGCCCTGGTAGAGGAGGGCGGCGACCGTGGTCGCCAGCATGAACAGGGCCGGATAAAGGGTCGCTTTGCGCGGCCTTTTGACCGCGACAAGGTAGGATGTGACGACGATCAGGGCCAGGGCGGCCACCAGCTGGTTCGAAGCCCCGAACACCGGCCAGATGGCCTTGTAGCCCTCGGAGGCTCCGAGCACGGCGGCCAGGACGAGCATGAGGAACGAGGCCGCCCAGCGGTTGTTGAAGACGGCGGCCTTCTTGCCCAGAAGCTCCGAGAGGATGAAGCGCCCCAGGCGGGCCGCCGTGTCGAGCGTCGTCAGGACGAAGGCGTTGAGCATGAGCATCCCGAAAAAGAGTCCCATGTTGAGGCTCAGCCCGGGCAGCGAATCGACGAGCTTCCCGTAGCCGGTGGCGAAGGCCCGGATGGGATCGCCGGCCGTCATGAGGTACTGGAAGCCGAACGGCGAGGGGGCCTTGCTCGGGTCCCAGATGAGGGCGGCCGCGGCGATGAGCGTCACCAGCCCGGCCAGGGCGGCCTCGGTCAGCATCCCCCCGAAGGCGATGAGCTTGCCGCTGCGCTCGTCGGGGAGCTGCTTGGCGGTCGTGCCGCCGGCGACGACCGAATGGAACCCCGAGATGGCCCCGCAGGCGACGATGACGAAGAGCATCGGCCACAGCGGCCCCCCGGGGCTCGAGAATCCGGCGAAGGCCGGGGCGTTGAGCGCCGGCCGGGCCGCGACCAGCCCCAGATATCCCATGCCCAGCCCGATGAAAAGGATCCAGGTGCTGATGTAGTCGCGCGGCTGGAGGAGGAACCAGACCGGGACCGACGAGGCGAAGAAGCTGTAGACGAGCAGGGCGAAGAACCAGAAAGTCTGGGGCGAAAGACCCAGCACCGAGGCCGGGAGGGTGACGGGCAAGAGTTCCCCGACCCAGATGAGGAGGGCCAGCACGGCGAGGGCCAGGACCGTTCCGCCGACGACGCTGAAGCCCTTCCGGTAGACGGCCCACCCGAAGGCCATGGCCACGAGGATGAGCCCGAAGGTCGGCACGACGATCTCCGGCTGGGAGACGAGCGTCTGGGAGGCGACCACGGCGAACACGGCGATGACCAGGGTCAGGGCGAACCAGAGGAAGATCGAGAAGACGACCTTGGTCCGGGCGCCCAGGGTCCGGCCGGAGATGTCGGCCAGGGAGCGGCCGCCGTTGCGGACCGAGGTCATCAGGGCCGTGTAGTCGTGGACGGCGCCCAGGAAGACGCTGCCGAAGGCGATCCACAGGATGGCCCCGAGCCACCCGAAATAGAGCACGGCGAGCAGGGGGCCGAGGATGGGCCCGGCCCCGGCGATGGACGAGAAATGGTGCCCGAAGAGGAGGATCTTCTTGGCCGGGGAATAATCGACGTTGTCGCACATCTCGCGGGCCGGCGTGGCCCGCGAAGGGTCGGCCCGGACGATCTTCTTCTCGATGTACGAGCCGTAGAGGCGGTAGGCCGCGAAAAGCCAGACGAGGAGCAGCCCGGCGATCAGCAAGGTGTCCATGTCACCCTCGCATTTCCGTCATGTCACTCCTTTTTTATCTCTCTTGGGAAGACCTTGTCAATTACGGGCTCCAAGAAGGCGGATGACCGAAGACCTGAGCCGCAGGCCAAGCTCTGTTCGTGACGGCCTTTTGAGTGCCTACTCGTATTTCAGGGCGTTGACCGGATCGGTCCGGGCGGCCTTGACCGCCTGGTAGCTCACGGTCAGCAGGGCGAGGAGATAGGCCAAGATCCCCGCGCCGAGGAAGATCCATAAAGGGACGTCGGTCCTGTAGACGTAGTTCCGGAGGAGGCGGTTTGTCAGGGAATAACCGGTGGGCCAGGCGATGAGGTTGGCGACGGTCACGAGAACAACGAACTCCCGGGAGAGGAGGGAGACGATCCCGCCGACCGAAGCCCCGAGGACTTTCCGGACCCCGATCTCCTTGGTCCTTTGCTCCGCCAGGAACGCGGCCAGCCCGAAGATCCCCAGGCAGGAGATCAAAACGGCCAGTCCGGCGAAGTCGCGGAAGAGGACGCCCATCCGCCGGTCGGAGCGGTAGAGGTCGTCGAAGGATTGGTCGAGGAAGACGGGTTCGAAGGGCTGGCCGGGAACGAGCCGCTTCCAGATTTCCTCGATCCGGCCCATGGTCCGG
>VGJF01000306.1 GCA_016867585.1 Candidatus Aminicenantota bacterium
AACAACATCGCGAATGTCACGAAAGGAAGGGTCCTGTCTCGGCTCGCCGCCTTCCGTCCTCGCTTCCTGACCCGTTCGGCAACGCTTCCCAGACTTTGAGCTTATTGATGATCCCCCCTCCTTCCTCCCCCTGAACCAGGGGAGGCCCCGAAACACGTCATCGTTTCCGAGTGTCGTTCCCGTGAGGCTGCGGGCGGGAGGCGGCTTCGCCGGCCGCCCGTTCAGGCTCTCGACGGGCTCGCGATGCCCGACGATCGGGGATTTCGAGAAGCCGTTATTTCGAAAGCAGCGAGAGGGCGTTTCCGACGAGGCTGGCGATGTCGCGCGGCGAGCGGACCCCGCCGAGTTTGCGGAGAATGTAGGCCGGCCGGAGGTAGAAGGACCGAACGGCTTTCTTCCGCAAGGCCCAGATGTCTTCCCGGGAGAGCCCGCCCGACTCCATGAGGGGGAAATCGGTGCTGTCCCAGGCTTCGAGGCCGGGCGGGATCCAGCCCCGTTCGAGGGCCTCGGCCCGGAGCCGCGTCCCGAGGTCGGGAGTGGCGATGGCGAACGAGGCGATGTCGAGGGGGAGGCTCCGGGCCAGGGCGATCGTCCTCTCGGCCGTGGCCCGGGTTTCGCCCGGAAGCCCGAGGATGAAGTAGCCCAGGACCTTGATCTTGTGGCGGCGGAGGAGCCCGACCTTGGAGACGATCTCGGCCGTCGTCGTCTTCTTCGAGTACTTCTCGAGCATCCCGTCGTCGCCGCTTTCGATGCCGACCGACAGGGTGTGGCAGCCGGCCTTCTTGAGGACGACGACCATCTCCTCGTCGAGGGCCTGGAGATGGGCGTTGGCGCTCCAGGTGAAGCCGAGGCCTTCGGCGAGCATGCCGCGGCAAAGATCGGCGACGCGGCGGGGGTTGATCGTGAAGGTCGGGTCCTGGAAGAGGATTTCGCGGAGGCCGAGCTCCCGGAGGCGCCGGAGCTCGGGCAGGACGTTGTCCGCCGGCCGGATCCGGTAGCCGAAGGCCCCGGCCGTGCAGAAGCCGCAGCGGAACGGGCAGCCGAGAGAGGTCACGACGACGGTGAACGGGAAGCGCTTGGCGATGGGGATCCGGTAAGCCTTGAAGTCGAACAAGTCGTGGCGCGGGACCGGGACGCGGTAGGTTTGGCCGAGGGGCGCCTCGGAGGCGACGATCCGTCCTCCCTCGCGGACGAGAAGGCTTTTCCACGGCCCCGGCCGGCCTTCGAGATAGCCGACGACGTCGCTCTCTCCGAAATCGAGAAGGGCGGCGTCGACATCGGGATGGGCTTCGAGGAATTCCCGGCCGAGGAATTTCAGGACGCCGGCGCTGGCGATGATCCGGGCCCGGGGGAGTCGGGCCTTGAGGCGGCCGATGAAATCGAGGTCGGACCGAGCCGTGGCCGTCCCCGTCGTGAAGACGACGGCCGCCGGGGCGAGGGCGAGGATCTCGTCGAGGCAGGCTTCGGGGCAGAGGCGCCGGACGACGGCGTCGAGGACGCGGACCTCGAAGCTCCCGTCGAGGACTCCGCTCAAGTAGATCAAATCTTGGGGAGGCCAGTAATAGCTCGCCTTGGAAGAGAAGCTGCAATAGTAGTCGCGGATGTAGAGTTTGTCTCCCGGCGGGTTGAGGAGCAGGACCCGCGGCGGGCCGGGTCTCCGGCCCGGCCGTTCATCCGCCCGGTCAGAAAGCGAGGGCGAGTCCGCCATGGTATTCGAGGCCGCCCAGGTCGATCGTCCGGCCGTCCTTTTCGACCTTGGCCCAGACGTATTTCACCTGGCCGAGGAGAAGAATGGGGAACCGGGCGCCGAACCGAAAATAGAGGCCCGCCTGGAGATGGACGCCCCGGGCGGCGTCGGCCGTGGTTCCGATGGGGTTATCCTCGTAATAGAGGTTGTAGTTGAGGCCGCCGCCGGCGAAGGGCTGAAAAATTTTCCCGGGGGCGACGAGGCGAAGGCCGAACGATATGGGGACGAGATGGAAGCGGGTCGCTTCCTTGGTGAAGGACAGCGTTCCGGTCCGGGAGAGATGCTTGATTTCGAGGCTGGCCTCGAGAGGGGCGAAGAGGGCGGCCGTCAGGGTGAATCCCCAGGCCGGCCCCTGGTCCGGGTAAATGGTCTTGAAACGGGCGTCGGCGACCTCGTACCGGCCGTAGCTGAAGGCGATCGTGCCTTGACGGTCGCTTCCGGCCGCGGCCGAAACGCCGCCGGCCAGGACGAGGGCCGCGGCGACGGACCGCCGCCGTCCGACGGACTTTATCATTCCGCCCTCCGAGGGGGGCGCCCCCCTCTAGAAGTTGACTTGCAGGCCCAGGACCGGCTGGACCTGGAGGAAGTTCGCCCGCAGGCCGAGGTTCGGAATCTTCGGGTTGGCGTACATCATCTTCGTTTCGAGGACGACGGACAGGGCGCGGTTGAACCGGTATTCGAAAGCCAGGGTGCCGCCGAACAGGAGTTCGGTGAAGGCCTCCTCGACGTATGTGACGTTGGAGATGACGATGTCGGAGGCCGTGTAAGGCGAGCTCTCGGAGTAATCGTAATCGTTCAGGCTCTGGAAGGCGCCCTTGGACAGTCCGGCCAGAACGCCCGCCCAGACGCTGAAGGACTCGCTGTCATAGAAGGCGAACTCGACGAAGGCGTAAACATTGAGCTGGCCGCTCTTCAGCGGGTCGGAAAGGAAGGAGACGTCGCGGGGGCTGTTCATCAGGTAGGGGTGGGGGATCGAGAGGCCGAATTCGCCCTTTTGTTTGAGGCTCCAGATCGTCAGGCCGGCTCCGGCCTTGATTTTGTGGAAATATTTGCCGGCCACGAAATCGAGGACCGGCCCGGAGGTGTTGGTATAATTTTCCAGGAGGGCTTCCGTTTCGCCGAACAGCGAGAAGGCGCTTTCCCGGGAAAGCTGGGACTTCAACAGGAGGGCCGCTCCCCCTCTGGCCCCGAGGAAAAAGTCCGACCGGATCGGCCCTCGCGGCTCCTCCACGGGCGCCGGCCGGGTCTCCGGAACCTTGGCCGGTTCGGTTTTGACCGCGCCGGCGGGCGGCGGCGGAGGGAGGGGGGGTTCGCCGCCTTCGTACCAGAAAGTCACCCTGACCCCGGAGGGGATCGGGGAGACCCCGTGGGCCGGCGTCCGTTCGTCCAGGTCGAACACGACCCGGGCCGTCCGGGGCGAAAACTGTCCCGTCCGGATATTCAGGACGCCCAGGTTGTCGACAGAGGTGTGCGGGGGAACGGCGATTTTCTCGACCGGGGTCAGGTCGAGGACGAGACGTCGGGGGAAGTTGAGAACCAGGATTTCGTGGGAAAACGCGCCGTCGACGATGACGTCGACGACGAACTTGTCTCCGTCACGATGGTATGAGATCTCCTTGAGATGGGCCGTTTGGGCGCCGAGAGCGGCCGCCGCCGCCAGGAGGAGCGGGAGCCACGATATGCTTTTCTTCAAACTGACCTCCGTTCGAAATCTTGCTCACCGCCGCGGCGGCAATGAGGCGCTTCGGCCCGCAGAAGATCAAGCCCGGCGCCGATG
>VGJF01000307.1 GCA_016867585.1 Candidatus Aminicenantota bacterium
GAAATGTCCTGGTCAGCTACGCCTTCATGGGGATGATCGAGATCGTCGAGAAGGCGAGCGGGAAGATCATCTGGCGTTGGGGCATGGGAAACGAGCTCGGATTCCAGCACAACCCGACGGTCCTGGACAACGGAAATATTCTCGTCTTCGACAACGGCCGGCACCGTATCCTGGCCCCGGACTATTCCCGGGTCATCGAGATCAACCCCAAAACCAACGAAGTCGAGTGGGAATATACGGCCAATCCTCCTTCGGATTTCTACGGATCGTTCATGGGCGGGGCGCAGCGCCTCCCGAACGGCAACACCTTGATCTGCGAAGCCCCCCACGGACGGTTCTTCGAGGTCACCCCGGAGGGAGAGACGGTCTGGGAATATGTCAATCCGTTCTACCATGGCTTTCAGCGCTTCGGACGAACGAATATGGTCTTTCGGGCCATGCGGTACGGTCATGATTATCCCGGCCTCAAGGGGACGGGTCTGGACGACATCAACGTCCTGTTCGGATCGCGAACCCCCCAGGCGGCCGAGTTTCCGGCGACGGCGAATCCGGTTGCGCCGCCGCCCCCGAGCTATTCCCAGGGACATCTCGCGCCGAGCGCGGCCGGCGCGAGTTCGAGGGACGCCGGCCTGAAAAAGAAAATGGAGGACCGGCTAAAACATCTGGGCTACTGAAGCGGGACCGCTCCGCCGCCCCGCCTCATCCGCGGCTCGAGAACCGGGAAGGAGGCCGTCGGTCGTACGCCAGGCTCATCGGGGGGGATCTTCAGGCCCCGAGGATTTTTCCCGTTCTTTTTTCGACGAGGATCCCTTTGAAGCAAAAGTACATGATGATGAAAGAAAGGCCCGAGGCCAGACCGATCGAGAGCACGCCCGCAAGAGACGTCCAGAACTGTTCTTTTCCGGCCAGGGCGCTCCACTCGGGACGGCCCGCCAGAAGGGATTGGATAAAGATTTTGTCCTTGATCGCCTCGGCGATTTCCAGGGCCGTCCTTCCTCCCTCGGCCAGGAAAGCCCTGACGCCGGCCATCCATTGGTCCCGATAAACCGTTGAAATCTGCTTGGCGATCAGTCCGAAGGCGGATCCGAAAACGCAGAGGGCGAAGTACAGCCTCATCTTGAGGCCGTGCACGTACCGCGTGGCGATCGAGCCGATCTGGGCTCCGATCGCCGCGCCGACGACCATGATCACGGCGGCATTGATTTCGACGACGCCCTTCACGGCGTAGGAAAAGCCGCCGTAGGCGCTGGTGAAAATGATCGAGAAAAGGTCCGTCCCGACGGCCAGCTTCATGGGCAGGCCGATGACGTAGAGCAGGGCCGGGACCCGGATGAAGCCCCCGCCGACGCCCATGAAGCTGGCGAGATATCCCGTGGCCGCGCCGATGAGAATCATCCACCAGACCGACAGGGTGATTCCGCTTTTCTCCAGCTTGGCGACCGGCGAAAGCCTGGTCCTCTGGACGAAGCGGGTGAGCCTGTTGCCGAAAACGTCTTTGATGACGACGCCTTCTGTTCTGGCTTTTTTGTAGGCCTGGGCGACCTCCCATAACAGATAGAACCCCAGCGATAGGAGGATCGCCATGTAGACGTATCGGACCACCGGCCCGGCGATCCCGCGCCGGTCCAGCCACATGATGGTCTGAGCGCCGGCTTCGACGCCGGGGACGGTCCCGATCACCATGAACAGAGCCAATTTGACCTCGACGTGCCCCAATTTCCAGTGCCGAAACGAGGAGACGATCGATTTGCCGATCATGTGGCACATGTCCGTCCCGATGGCATAGGCCATGGGAAAGCCGAAGATATTCAAGGTGGGCGTCACCATGAACGCCCCGCCGATGCCGAAAAAACCGCCGCAGACGCCGACGGTAAACCCTGTCAACAGAAGCGGCCAGATGAGGATCGTTTCGCCCGAAATCGGCATGTCCATGGATGTCTTATTCCTGGAACGATGGAAGGGTTATTTGTATTGATCCGTATATTTATTGAAATCGATCCCGGTCAAACGGAACAAGACGTCGGCCAGGAGGCCGAAAAAGATCCCCACCCCGGTCATGGTCAGGACCGTGATCAGGGCAAATATCCAGCGGTCGTTTTTGTGGGCCCAAACGACGAGTTCGGAATACCATTCCAACATGAGTTGGCCTCCACGCCGGATAGGGCCGACCTCGGCCCCGCCGGGGCCGGTCGAAGATCGGATAGAAAGTGGGCTTCAGCCGTCCGTTTCCGGTTCGTCCACCCTTATTTTATTTAGAAAATTATATTTTACAAGATACAAAGAAAAAAATCGGGAGGCCTTGCCCGACCCGCCCGCCATCGCCGCTGAACGTCCCCTTCCGGTTCAGACGTCCCGGGCCCGCACGAGCTCGCGCAACTCCGCCTGGAGCCGTTCTTCGAGAGGCCGCGGCGAGTGGCCGGCCAGAATCCGTTTCACCCGGGCGTTGGCCCGGGCGCCCAGGTCCAGGCGGCCGCTTTTGTCCCAGGCGTCGTAAGGATTCCTCAAGAGGAGCTTGGGAAACCAATTTTCCCGGAAGTGCCTCAAGGTATGGTCGCTCGTCAGGAATTCACCCCCCGGACCGACCTCGTCGATCAGGTCGAGAGCCATCGTCTCCTCGTTGACTTCGAAGCCTTGACCGATTCGCCGGACCGTGGCGATGATCGGGCCTATCCCTTCGCTTTCTCTTTGAGACTCAGAAATTCCTTGATCCCTTTCCCGTAGGCGGATGTCCGACGGAAAATGGGCCCCCAATGCGTGGCCATCAGGGCCCGCAATTTCCTCTTGTTTCCGGCTTTCAGGGCCGCGAGGATTTCTTTGTGTTTGGCCAGCGAGAATTCCAGCGTTCCCGACTGGCGAAAAGCATGGTACCGGGCTTCATTGTACCGGAGAATGTGATCCCGAATGCTGTCCAAAACCTCTTTCAAGAACCCGTTGGAGCTGATTTTCCACAAATATTCATGGAAGGAAAGCTGGACTTCGCAGTATTTCTCAATGAGATCCCGGTGGCAGCAGCGTTCCATCTGGGCCTGGATTTCCTCAAGCGCGCGAACGTCCTCGGCGGTCAGGCGATTGAGGGCGAGGATGATGACCATGGGCTCGAGCGCGTCGAGAACATGAAAAATCTCTTTCAACTCGCTGAAGGAAAGCTCGCTGATGATCGTTTCCTTGTGCGATTTGATATCCACGAGCCCTTCCGCGTTCAACATAAAAATCGCTTCCCGGACGGGAGTCTGGCTCACCTGAAATAAATTGGCGATATCCTTATCGTTAATTTTTTCGCCCGCTTTCAGGCGGTTCGTGACGATCTCCCGCTTGAGATACCGGTAGATCGATTGGGATAGTGTTTTCGGAATGGAGATCGTCCTTTGTCCATGAATGGATTTCATAGCGTTCTTCTCCTTTCTGCTTTATCGATAATGTAAAATATAAAATATAGAAATGCAAGATGAATTTCCATCCCCTCTTCGGGATAAAGGCCGCTCCGGCGGCGAAAGGTCTCAGCGAGAATCGCCGAGA
>VGJF01000308.1 GCA_016867585.1 Candidatus Aminicenantota bacterium
CGCCCTGGCCTTCACCGTGGAAATGGACCCCGAGATGATCGGCCGGGCACCCTACGCCCCGGTCGTCATGGAATCGGCCCGACAGTATCTCAAGGCGGGGGCGATCGCCGTCCAACTTGCCGAGACGATTCGTCGGCGGGGAGCCGAGGCCCGGGCCCATATCGACGCCGATTATCTCGTCATCTGTCCCCTCGTGGCCCGGGACGCCGGGCTGGGGGAAATCGGGCGGATGGGTCTGCTCATGACGCCGAAAGCCGGGCCTCGAGTCCGGATCGCCGTCGTCACCACGGATTGGCCGCTGCTCGCCGACAGGCCGGCCCGCGACGGAACGGTCGTCGATTTTTGCCGGGCCTGCCGGAAGTGCGCCGACGCCTGCCCCTCGAAGGCCGTCCCGAGGGGAGTGCGGACGGAGATCGGCGGCGCTCTCCGTTGGCGGATCGATTCGGAAGCCTGCTTCACCTACTGGTGCGCCGTGGGGACCGACTGCGGCGTCTGCGTCCGCGTCTGTCCCTATTCCCATCGGGACAACGTCTTTCACCGGGCCGTCCGGGCCGGCGTCCGGAGGTCCCTCCTCTTTCGCCGGCTGGCCGTCCCCCTGGACGATCTCTTTTACGGAAAACAGAAAGCACGGAAAGAATTTTTTTGATTTTTCAGGAGGCATGAAATGGAAAGAACGAAGATGCGGACCGGGCGAGCCGGGATCATCCTGTCGGCCGTTCTGATTTTCGGCTGGCCTGTTCAGGCGATCGCTGGGAATGCCGGAGAATCGGGGCGGGCCTTGACCGCGGCCGACTACGCCCGGGCCGAGAAATTCCTAGGGGCCAACACGGCCTCGCTCGTCCTCCGGGCCGGCGTCCGGCCGAACTGGCTGCCGGACGAGCGGTTCTGGTACCGGAACGCCCTGGCCGGTAACGCGAGCGAGTTCATTCTCGTCGACCCGCGGGAAAATACCCGCGGACCGGCCTTTGACCATGCGGCCCTGGCCGCGGCCTTGTCCAAGGCTTCGGGCAAGGCCTTCGACGGCGCCCATCTGCCTTTCGCGGCCTTCGCGTTCTTTCCCGATGGAAGGACGATTTCATTCCAGGCCGAGGGGCGGACGTGGGCTTTCGACCCGAAGACGAAAACCTGCCGAGAGGTCGAGGGCGGCGGGGTTCCCGCCGCTGCCGCGGCCGCCGCGGGGGACCGCCCTCCCTTCCGAGGCGCGCCGGAATCTCCCTCGCCCGATGGCCGCCTCGCGGCCTTCATCCGCAACGACAATCTTTGGGTCCGGGACGTCGCGACGAACGCCGAGCGTCAGCTCACGACCGACGGGGCCAAGGATTTCGGCTATGCCACCGACAACGCCGGCTGGACGCGGAGCGACCGGCCCGTCCTCGCCTGGTCTCCCGACTCGAAAAAAATCGCGACCTTCCAACAGGACCAGCGCGAGGTGGGGGAAATGTATCTTGTCGAGACCAGGGTCGGACATCCCGTCCTCCAGGCATGGAAATATCCCCTCCCGGGCGACGAGGTCGTGACGACGATCCAGCGGGTCGTCATCCATCTCGACGGCCCGCGCGTCGTCCGCCTCAAGATGCCGCCCGACCAGCACCGGTCGACGTCGACCGACGACATCAAATCGCGCGGCGGGCAGTTCGAGGACGTCCAGTGGAGCCCCGACGGGAAGCGGCTCGTTTTCGTCTCGACCTCCCGAGACCATAAGCACGAGATCCTCCGCGAGGCCGACCCGGAGACGGGCGAGATCCGCGACGTCTTCGAGGAGAAGGTCGAGACCTTTTTCGAGTCGGGCGGCAATTGGCGGTTCCTGGCCGGGTCGAACGAAATCCTCTGGTTTTCCGAGCGCGACGGCTGGGGCCAGCTCTATCTCTACGACCTGAAGACCGGGGAGGTCAAAAACCAAGTGACCGCGGGAGAGGGCTTCGTCAGCCGGGTCCTTCGGGTCGACGAAACGAGCCGGGTCATCCATTTCCTGGGGATGGGGAAGGAAAAGGGCCGTGATCCCTATTTCCGCCATCTCTACCGGGTCGGATTCGACGGCCGGGGCGCGGCCCTTCTCACGCCGGAGGACGCCGACCACGAGGTCGCCCTCTCGCCGTCCGGCCGCTATGTCGTCGACAGCTACTCGAGACCCGATGTCCCGCCGGTCGCCGTCCTTCGGGACGCGAGCGGACAGCTTCTCCTGACCCTCGAGAATGCCGACATCTCTTCGCTTCTGGCCGCGGGCTGGAAGCCGCCGATCCCCTTCACCATCAAGGCCAGGGACGGCCTCACGGACCTCTACGGCCTCATGTTCCGGCCGACGGACTTCGACCCGGCCAAGAAATATCCGATCGTCAACAACATCTATCCGGGGCCCCAGTCGGGAAGCGTCGGCAGCCGGAGCTTCACCGCCGCCCGGGGGGACACCCAGGCCTTGGCCGAGCTGGGCTTCGTCGTCATCCAGCTCGACGGGATGGGGACGCCCAATCGTTCGAAGAAATTCCACGAGGCCTATTACGGGAACATGGGCGACAACACCCTTCCCGACCAGGTCGCCGGGATGAAGGAGCTCGCGGAGCGACATCCCTGGATCGACATCGACCGGGCCGGGATCTACGGCCATTCCGGCGGCGGGTTCGCGGCCTGCGGCGCGATGTTCCGCTATCCCGATTTCTTCAAGGTCGGCGTCTCCCAGGCCGGAAACCACGACAACCGCGGCTACGAGGACGACTGGGGAGAGAAATGGCAGGGCCTCCTCGTCCGCCATCCCGACGGGACGACGAACTACGACGACCAGGCCAACCAGAACCACGCCAAGAATCTGAAGGGGAAGCTCCTCCTCGCCCACGGGACGATGGACGGCAACGTCCCGCCCTATCTCACCCTCCTCGTCGTCGACGCGCTCATCCGGGCGAACAAGGATTTCGACCTCATCCTCTTCCCGAACCGCGGCCACGGCTTCGGCAGCGAGCCCTACATGATGAGGCGGCGATGGGATCACTTCGTCCGCCATCTCCTCGGGGTCGAGCCGCCGAAGGAGTACGAGATAACGGCCTCCGCCGGCCCGCGCCAGCGTTAGAACGGCGGACGGCCTACATCCTCGGGGGGGAGAGGCGGGGGGCCAGGAGCTGGATGATCCCGAGGGCCAGGAGATAAGCCGAACCGGCGATGAGGAAATGGACGGAGTAGCTTCCCGTAGCCTGGAGGATGTGGCCGGCCGTCGAGGAGAACAGGATCCCGCCCGTCGCCCCGGCCATCCCCCCGAGTCCGGTCACCGAGCCGACGGCTTTCTTGGGGAACATGTCCGAGGCGAAGGTGAAGATGTTGGCCGACCAGGCCTGATGGGCGGCCCCCGCGAGGGCGACGAGGAGAACCGCCTGCCAGACGGCCGTCGAGCGGGGGGCCGTCATGACGGGGACGACGCAAAGGGCGCAGAGGAGCATGACCCTTTTGCGGCTCCGGTTGACCGTCCAGCCCCGTTTGATGAAGGCCGAGGACAGCCAGCCGCCGCCGATGCTCCCGACGTCGGCCAGAAG
>VGJF01000309.1 GCA_016867585.1 Candidatus Aminicenantota bacterium
CGCCAGGCAGAGGAGGGCCGATGCGGCGGGGATGAGCGAGGCCCTCCGGCCGAACGCGGGACGACCGGCCAGCGCCCTCTCCCAAGCCTCGGCCCAACCGCCGAGCCGGAAACCCGTCGGGACGGTGAGAAGGGACAGACCGACGGCGACCGGGGCGTAATAAAGGGCGAGCGGGATCGTCCCGCCGGGGACGACGCAAGCCGGGATGCCGGTCACGAATTTCACCAGGGGATAAACGTTCACGGCCAGAAGGGCCGACGCGCCGCCGAGAAAGGCCTGCCCGGAGAAACGGCCCACCCGCCGCTCGGCCAGGAACGGGAGGATGAGAAGGAAGGCCAGGCCTTGGGTGACAAAGGCGAAGATGGGATGGGCGACCGCCCCGTGGATGACCGGCAGGCCAAGGAGGGCGGCGTCGATCAGCTTGAAGGCGGAGGCCACGGCGACGAGGAGGAGCGGCCCGGCCGCCCGCCGCGTCCGCCGCCAGCCGGCGGCGATGAACAGGAGGGCCGTCCCGGTCATGATCGATCCCGAGACGAGGTGGGCGCAGCCGCGAAGGACGAGGCCGAGGGCGGCCTCGGCGAGGCCCCAGACGGACCCCAGGACGACGATCGTTCCCAAGCCGCGGAAAAAGGGTGGCCTGCTCATGAGAGACTCCTTGAGGACGAGATCCGGAAGGCGATGAATCCCAAGCCCGTTGACATGGGGAGAGGCCCATTATATCGGCCTGGCCGTCCGAATTCAACGAGAGAACCTTTTTCCCTCTTCCTCAAGTTTTCCTACCGGCGGCGGTTGTAAGTATAATGGCGGTTCGCCGCCATGTCCCTGGATTTTCTGAAGGACGTCCCCGAATTCCAGGCCCTTCTCCGCGAAATCGGCGGGAGAGGGCTTTCGATTTCCGGATTGACCGAGGCGGCCAAACCGTATTTTTTCTCGATCCTGGCCCTCCGGGGGGCGCGCCGGGTCGTCCTCATTCTTCCCTCCGACCGGTCCCTTCCGGATTTCGAGGACCGGGCCCGGTTTTTTTTCACCGCCCTCGGCTCGTCCAAGAACGTCCGGTCCCTTCCGCCTTTGACCGTCGATCCCTACCAGGGGACGCCGCCGCCGCTCGAGGCGGTCGCCTCCAGGATGCGGTTCGCCTATGACCTTCTCCACCGGCCGCCCGCTCTCGTCGTCACCAACCTTTTCGGCCTTCTCCGGCCCTTTCCCTCCGCCGACCGCCGGCCGGGCCTCTTTATCCGGCTGGACAAGGACTCCGGCTTCGGCCGCGACAGGCTGATCACCCGGCTGGCCGAATACGGCTACGTCCGGGAAGACCTCATCTCCTTCCGGGGGGAATTCGCCTGCCGTGGCGGGATCGTCGACGTCTTCTCGCCCTGGCAGACCCGTCCCGTCCGGGTCGAATATGCCGGCGACGGCATCGCCTCGATCCGGGAGTTCGAGCCGGCGACCCAACGGACCGTCCGGAAGGTGGAGAACGCCCTCATCCCCTCGCTCGTCGAAGACATCGGGAGTCATGGCCCGGGTTTCTCCGACCGGGATCGCGCTCCCAGGCTTCCGGACGCGGCCGATGACGAAGACGTCTTCATCTTGGACGGCCCCGAAGAAATCGAGGCCGAGTGGGCCGAAGTCATGTCCGAGCTCCGGGCCAGGGAAAAAGAGCTGGGCCGGACCGGAGCCGACATTCCCCGCCTGGAGGCCGTCTATCCGCCGGCGCTTTGGGAGGAGATTCGGCGCCGGGCGGTCTTCTGCGGGGGGTTGGGGCCGGAGAAGGGACGCCGGGATTTCGCCTTTCCGTTCCAATCCGTCCCCCGGTTCGACAACAAGATCCCCTTTTTCCTCCAGTATCTCGGCCGGCTCCAAGAGGAGCGCGAACGGACGGCGATATTTCTCGCGACGGCGCCCCTGCGCCGGAAAATCCGCGGCCTCCTCGAGGCCCACGGCCTGGCCGCGGCCGAAGCGGACTCGCCGCTGGCCGAGGCGACGGGCGGCGAAACCCTCCTCCTCCTTGGCGGCCTCGGCCGGGGATTCGCCTATTCCCGGGAGAAAATTTCGTTTTTCGCCGAGACGGATATCCTGACCGAAGAGAGGGTGATCGCCCACCGGCCGGCGGTTCGGCCGACGATCACCCAATTCCAAGACCTCAAAGCCGGCGATCACGTCGTCCATGCCGACTGCGGCGTCGGTCTCTTCGCCGGGCTTCACAAGATGGAGGTCGAAGGCCGCCCCGGCGAGTTCATGGAGCTGCGCTACCGCGACGGCGACAAGCTGTTCGTCCCGGTCGAAGACCTGGCCCTAATCCAGAAATTCACCCCGGTCGGGGCGGGGACGCCTGCGCTCGACAAGCTGGGGACGGGAAGCTGGGCCAAAACGAGGGAGCGGACGAGGAAGGCCGTCGAAAAACTGGCCGAGGAGCTCCTCGAGCTTTACGCCCGCCGCAAGTCGGTCAAGGGATTCGCCTTCAGCCCCGAGGGCCGGTGGCAGGAGGAGTTCGAGAAGACCTTCGAGCACGAGGAGACCGAGGACCAGCTTCGGGCCCTCCGCGAGATCAAGGCGGACATGGAGGCCGACGCCCCGATGGACCGTCTCCTCTGCGGCGACGTGGGTTACGGGAAAACCGAGGTCGCCCTCCGGGCGGCCTTCAAGGCGGTCATGGACGGCAAGCAGGCGGCCGTCCTCTGCCCGACGACCGTCCTGGCCAGCCAGCATTTCAAGACGTTCTCCACCCGCCTCGTCCTCTTTCCGGTCCGGGTCGCGTCCTTGACCCGCCTCCAGCCGGCGGCCGAGCAGGCCAAGACGATCGAGGCCCTCGGGACCGGCCAGGTCGACATCGTCGTCGGGACGCATCGCCTCCTGTCCGGCGACGTGTCTTTCCGGGATCTCGGGCTGCTCATCGTCGACGAGGAACAGCGTTTCGGGGTCGGCCACAAGGAAAAAATCAAGCGCTTCAAGGCGACGATCGACGTCCTGACCCTGACCGCGACCCCCATCCCCCGGACGCTGAACATGTCTTTGACGGGTTTGCGGGACATCAGCCTCATCGAGACCCCGCCCAAGGACCGGTTGGCCGTCCATACCGTCGTCACGGCCTTCAGCCCCCACCTCGTCCGGACGGCCGTCAAGCGGGAGCTCGCCCGGGGCGGCCAGGTCTACTACATTCTCAACAAGATCGAGGAGTTGGATCCCCTGGCGGCCCGGATCCGGGAGTGGGCCCCCTCGGCCCGGGTCGTCTCGATCCACGGCCGGATGAGGCCGGCCGAACTCGAGCGCCGGATGACGGACTTCATCGACGGCCGGGCCGACGTCCTCGTTTCGACGACGATCATCGAGAACGGCATCGACATCCCCCTCGTCAACACGCTCATCGTCCAGCGGGCGGATCATTTCGGGCTGGCCCAGCTCTACCAGCTCCGCGGCCGGGTCGGCCGGTCTTCGCGCCAGGCCTACGCCTATTTTCTCGTCCCGCCGCCGGCCGAGCTGACCCCC
>VGJF01000310.1 GCA_016867585.1 Candidatus Aminicenantota bacterium
ACCCACGTTCCGTGGACCGAGCCCTGGCGCAGCGGAAAAAAAAACGACGGCTCCGCAACGAGACACTCTGATGGCCGGTCACAGGTTGGACTCGGATTCTCTGGTCGGGCATTACGAAGCCATTCGCCGGGAGGCGCTCGCCGTCTCGCCGGAAGGACCGCGCGGCCGCGGTCTCGTCTTGTTTTTAACGCGCGGCATGGCGGCCTGGATCGAAGCTCTCTGTTCCCTGACCGGACCCAAACCCGCACCCGAGGAGAGCCCTTCGACTCTGCCCCTTTCGATCCGGCCCGAGATCGCGACGATCCTGGCTAATATGGTCCTCGTTTGTCTGCGGGAGGCTCGGCGATGAACGGACCCAGCAAAGTGACGGCCGGTCATCTGCGAAGAGCCGCTTACCTTTATGTCCGGCAGTCCTCGCTTCACCAGGTCCAGGACAACCGGGAGAGTACGGCCCGTTAGTATGACCTCAAGCGTCGGGCCCAAGCTCTGGGCTGGACGAGCGACCAGATTGTGGTGATCGATGAGGACTTGGGGATTTCGGGCGCGGCGGGAGCGATGCGGAGCGGTTTTCAGCGCCTGGTGGCCGACGTGGGACTCGGACGGGCCGGCGTGGTGATGGGTCTCGAGGTCTCGCGGTTCGCCCGCAGCTCCACCGATTGGCATCGCTTGCTTGAGATCTGCGCCCTGGCCGACACCCTCATCCTCGACGAGGACGGGATCTACGACCCCGCCCATTTCAATGATCGTCTCCTGCTCGGCCTCAAGGGGACGATGAGCGAAGCTGAACTGCACATCCTGCGGGCGCGGTTGAACGGCGGCTTGTTGAACAAGGCCCGCCGGGGAGAGCTCTGGCTGCGGCCGCCGATGGGATTCGTTTACGACGGCCGGCAGCGGATCGTCCTCGATCCGGACGAGCAAATCCAACAGGCGGTGCGGCTCGTCTTCGAGACCTTTCGACGGACAGGATCGGCGAAACGCGTGGTCCGTCATTTTTTCACGGAGGGGATTCAGTTTCCTCGTCGGCTCGCCGCCGGACCTCGCGCCGGCGAAATTATTTTCGGTCGGCTTGATCACAGCCGCGTGCTTCACCTTCTTCACAACCCTCGATATGCCGGCGCTTATGTCTACGGGCGAAGCCGTCAGCGGAAAATCCCCGTCGCAGGAGCGGCCCGCAATAGGCGTCTTCCCCGGGACGAATGGAAGGTCTTCTTGCCCAATGTTTTGCCCGGGTACATCTCTTGGGACGAGTACGAGTCCAACCAGGCGAAGCTTCGGGCCAACGCCGCCGGACACGGCTGGGATCGACGGCGGAGCGCTCCACGCGAAGGCGTGGCGCTGCTGCAAGGGCTGGCGATTTGCGGCCGGTGTGGCCGACGATATCGGGCCGAGGGTAGATGGGTTCACGAGACGCTTACCGTCTTTCAGCCCTCCTTGACATTCCCAAAACGCGGTTTTATCCTTGTCCGCGAGGGCACGATGGGATTTTGTGGCGAAAACAGGTCCGTTCCCGGAACTGTAGGGAAAAGCAAATCCCTATCCCTCCCCGGGCGCGAGCTCTCGGCCTGAGCGGAAAAACTTCGAAAGCTACTTTTCGGCGACGACGTCGGTGATCCGGCTTTCATTGCCGTCGGCGTCCACCATGGTCACCGTGTAGGCGTATTTCGTCGCGTGGGGCAGCTGCCGGTCGTCGTACTTGAACGTCGAGGGGGTCAGGGTCGCCAGGAGCTGGAATTTGTTGTTGCTCTCGGAGGCCAGCTTCCGGTACAGCTTGTAGCTGGCCACCAGCGAGTCGTCGTTTTCGGGGTTCTTGTCGAAGGTGATGGTGTTGATCTTCTCGTTGTAGAAGAGGACTTTGTTATAACTCGTCTTGAGGGACAGGTTGATCGGGGAAAAGACAAGGATCTTGAGCTTGAAAGTGTAATAGATCTCCATGTTCCCCGACTTTTCATCGGCATAGACCAGGTGGATGTCCCCGTTCTCGGCAATGGCCATCCGCGGCCAGGCCGCCATGGCGTTGCTGTTGGAGAGGTTGACGGCGCTCGACCACGTCTTCTCGTCAGAGGCCCGCGGCCGCTCGAAGGACTTGAGCATCACCTGCCAGTTGCTCCCCACGATTTCGTGCCAGCCGACGTAGATTTCCCCCGTGCTCCGGTTGACGGCGACGCAGACTCCCGCGGAGTTCTCCTGGGACTGGGAGATGTTTTCGATGGCCTGCCAGCTCTTGTTGACGGTTTTCCTCAGGAAGACATCGCGGGCCCCCTGGCCCGTCCTGCCGTTCCAGACGACGTAGACTTCGCCGTTGTCGTCGCCGGCGATCATCGGGTAGCTCCATTCGGAGCCGACGTTGGGCCCGACAGGAACGGGGCTGGTCCAGTTGGCGTTGTTTCTGGGCGTCGCATTTTTTGTGTACCAGACCGTCGAATTCTCCCCCTCGCGGGTGTGAAAGACGAGATGCAGGGTCCCCTGTCCGTCCACGGTCGCATTGGGAAAATACATATGGCCGCCGAAGAGGGGAATCAATTGCGGCCACTCCCAGCCGAAGGTGGTGTCGGGGGCCCGGTGGCTGTATAGCAGGTCCCACTCATTGACGAATTCATCCTGCCAGATGATGTAAGCATAGTCGTCCATGGGAGAAACGGTTATGGATGAGTATACCGAAGCCCCCGTGGGGTTCGTGGAAACGTTCTCGGGGGTCTTCCAGGCGTTGTCCTTGTATTGGAAATAGAAGATATCATAGCTCTGATCGACGTCCTGCAGGGAAAGGTGGCACTCGCCTTCGGCGGTGGTCGCCAACGACGGGAAGCAGGCCTCGACGGACTCGTACTCCATATTATACACGGTTTGAGCGGCTGCCCATTGTCCGCTCTTGTTGGTGCTGAAATAGACGACCCGGGGGACGTCCGTCCAGTCCGACCAGATAACATAAGCTTTGCCGTTCTTGTCGACGCCGATGCGGGGTGTGTAGGAATCGGCATTGGTCTTGGAGATATTGACCGGTGTCGACCAGTCCGAAGCAGCGAGGCTTGAGGCGGTCCTGCCTCGTTCCGGGGAGGCGGCCTCGACTTGCGGAGTCCATGACTGAGCCAGGACGGCTGTCATGAGGAAGCTTAAAATGACGGCCCATTTCATTCTCATAGAACATCTCCTTGTGAAAATAACTCTTTATTGTAGCCTGAAAATCCCACAAGTCAAGAAAATCATGCACATACCCGAGCAGGGGTCGGCCGAGAAGCGCCGGAGATCTCGCGGCGGGCGGCCGGGGCGCCCCCGTGCGGCACAATGGCCGAGAATGTGGGCAGGCATTAATTATTGACCTACGCATAAATAATGGATAATTTTTTTGATTTGTGATATGCTTCCACTTATGAGACCATCAGGAAGCCCTGTCGAACTGGAGAGACGCCGCCGCCGAGCCGTCCGGCTGCTCGCCCATGGCATGACCTTCAAAGCGGTGGCAGGAATCATTGGCTCTTCGCTGAGTTC
>VGJF01000311.1 GCA_016867585.1 Candidatus Aminicenantota bacterium
GGCCGGCCAACGATTCCAATCCGACGACTGGGGATCCCCGTCGAGGCCCCCGGGGCGGCGAGCCGGCTCTCGCCCGCCCCGCCATCCCCGGCTTTCTTCGTCGGCGAACAGGTCCTGAGGCACGGGCTCCTCCGGCCCTTCGAGGGCGTAGATTTCAACCATCCCCCTGGCTTCGACGTCTTTCCCGCCGAGGGTTGTCGTGGCCAGGGTGATCTTCACCGGAACGCCCGACTCCTGCCATGCCTCGGCGCTCATGTCGGCTTCGAGGGAGGCGTACCCGACCCGGATCGTGCCGGAGTCCCCCCGCGTTTCGCCGGCGCCGTCGGTCACCTCGACCGAGACGGAATAATTGAAGACGGGATTTCCGGAGGAAGGAGAGGCCGGGTCGGGCTTGGCGACGAAAGCGACCTTGAACTTCCCCTCCGCGTCCGTCTCGGTCGTTCCGTGGGCGATCTCCTGGGACCCGGCCGGCGAAGGCGGAACCCGCCAAAACCAACGGGGAAAGCGGACTTCGCGCACGACGCGGTACCTGACCTTGGCCCCATCCACGGGGGCCCCGGCGTACGTCGTCGCCTCGCCGGGCATTTCAACGGGCTCGTTCAGCCGGACCTCCTTGTCGGGGACATCGAGCTTGACCAGGAATTTCGGACGCTTGTACTCCTCGACCCGGACCGTGCAGGCCCCGGAGGGATTCTGGGCCTCGATCGTCATGGCTCCGGTCAGGCGGTCGGTCGGGGCGGCAAAAACGCCGCTCAGGGAGCCGAACTCGTTGGTCATGGCCTCGGTCCGGGCGATCTCCTGCCGGTTCACATCGTAGAAGACGACCCGGACGCTCCGCTTGGCCAACGGCGCATAGTCGTTCCGGGCTTGGTCGACCCTCAGGCACAGCCCCTTGAAGAAGATCATTTGGCCGGGCCGGTAGAGAGACCTGTCGGTGAAGAAGACCGTCCTCTCATACGGATCCTCCCGCCTTCGGGAGCCTGGGGGAACGCGGACTTCGGCGACTTCCCGGCCGTCGGCCGTCCGGACATGGATGAGGCGGTTGCGGTAGGACTCCGGCCCCCTGATGGCGAACAAGCCGGTCTCGTCCGTCAGGGCCTTCTCCAGGGGTTGATACCCGGCCGCCTTGTAGTTCCATTCGTAGAGGACGGCCTCGGCCCGTTCGACCGGCCGGCCGCTCTCTTGGTCGACGACGATGCCCTGGATGTCGCCTCCCAGGTTCCGGGAGACCAAGCCCAGTCCGCTGACCCAAAACGAAGCCGCCTGGATCTTGTTCCGCTCCCAGCGGAAATCCGAGTCCGCGCCGGCCAGGACGAAATACAATCCGGGCTCGAGGGCCGGCCCGCCGACGAAAACGGTCCGGGGCCGGTGGTCCGGGGCCGGTTCCAGGACCTCCGTCCATGCGAACGCCGGCTTCAAGCCGAGGAGCCGCTCGACCGTCCGGTCGGAAATATGGGAGAGGCCCTCTCCGTCCCGGCCGGCGATCAGCCGGCCGAAGTCTTCTTTGACGAGGCGGAAGTGAAGCTCGGTGAGATTGCGATACCGGACCTGGAAACGGGCCGGTCCGCCCGGCGGAAATACGGCCTCCGAAAGGACGTCAAAATCCCTGGCCGTGATCCGGCCGATGAGAGAGCGGCAATTCCCTCCGCCGATCGTCCGGGGATGGCCCTCGGCTCCCTGCGAGGCGACCAGGCGGGCTTCGACGAACTGACCGGCATCGTGGAGCTCCTGGGCCCAATAAAAATAGGCCAGGCCGGCCAGGGGCGACTTTGGGAACCCTTCGGCGATCTCTCGGAGCCGATCGATGTAGCGCTTTCCGAGGTTCTCTCCCGAAGCCGCGTTCCGGACGTACCTCAACCGCTGGAGGTCGGCGTCGAGAAAGACGTCCCGGCCGGCGTCGTCGCGGTGAAAATCCATGACGGCCTGGAACAGACGCAGGGCCTGGAGCTTGGGCGATTCCCGATCGGTCGGCTCGGGCCGGTAGCGGAGGAATTCGTCCGCGGGCCCGAAGGCCGCCGAGGCGCCGTCGATGATGAAGGCGTCCTCGGGGGCGGCGGAGGCCTGCTCGGCCGAGGTGTAGAAATCCAGGGCTTCGAAAACGGCGAAGTCGAAGAGCGTCGGGCGGAGGGCGGCCGGCTGGCTCCCGCTCTCGAGAAAATCCTTGTATTCGGACAGGGGGATCTTTTTCAAAACCTCTTCTTCGGCGAGGCAGGCCCGATAGAGGGCGTCGATCTCGCGGAACAGCTTGGGGAGGTCCCAGGTCGTGAAATCCTTGTCATCCAAACCCGAGGTCGCGCTCCGGCTCAGGAACCGCCAGCGGTTGCGGGAGTAGTACTGCCAGTACCATTCGGCCAGGATGAGCTTCATCATCGGCCGCCACTCGGCCGGCGCTTTCCCCATTTCCTCCTGGAGCCTGGCGACGCGGATCTCGGGCTTGTTCCCCTTGATCATCGACTCGAGGATGACCTGGCGGCTCAACGCCCTCAGGTATTCGGCCTGATGTTTCCCCTCCAAAGACAGGGCGACGATTTTCTTGAGGGCCTCGACGGCCGTCTGCGGAAGGCCCGCGGCCTCGGCCGCCTTGACCTTCTTCCAGAGCTCGGCCGACGTCTCCTGGGGGTCGGCCGGAGAGGAAGATCCCTTGGTCATCCCCGCCGCCAGGCAGACGCCGAGGGCCACGATTCCAACCAGAATCCGGACGCTTCGCTTGTCCATGTCTTACGCTCCCGAAAGATTCTTCGTTCCCTTTGACGAATACCCACGAATGACCGTTTCTTTCCTCTGTCCGGGCGATTGAGCTTTTTTGTGGTTCACAGAAAGAACGGGTGGCTAGCGCCAGTTCCCTCCCGCCCGCAGCGAAAGGGCCCCACCGGGGGATGGGTGGAGCGAGGACGGAAGGGAACGCGCCAAGACAGGACCCGTTCTCTGAGACTCTCCACAAAAAAGCTCAAGAGCCCTTTCCATTATGCCTTGACAGGGAGGACGGCGCAACTCTATAGTTGCGGAGGGCGTATATTATGGAGGAGGGCCCGAGAAAGACCGGCATGTCGCTCGAGCGAGGACGGAAGGTTTCCCATTACGAGCTCCTGGAGCCCGTCGGCGAAGGAGGGATGGGGGCCGTCTGGAAAGCCCGGGACACCGTCCTCGGCCGCGAGGTCGCCCTCAAGGTGTTGTCCGAAACCTGGGCCTCCGATCCTTCCCGGCTCGCCCTGTTCGAGCGGGAAGCCCGGGCCCTGGCCGCCCTGAACCATCCCAACATCATCACGATCTATTCCGTCGAGGCCGCCGACAGCCTCCGCTTCATCACCATGGAGCTCATCCGCGGCCGGACCCTGGCCGAAATCCTCGTCGGGGAGCGTCTGCCTCTGGCCCGGCTCCTCGACATCGCGGCCGCGGTCTGCGAGGCGGTCTCTTCGGCCCACGCCCAGGCGATCACCCACCGGGACTTGAAATCCGGCAACATCATGGTCGGCG